>JALHJD010000011.1 GCA_022837185.1 Desulfobacteraceae bacterium | reverse complement strand
GGAGAGTGATCGCCAGTCAGGGATCATTCCGGTTCGGCTGAACCGTCGGCGGGGTATATTTAGCCCGCCGACACTTATTGTTTGACATAAAAGTTGCCGTGTGATTAAAATACAAAATTTTCATAATGTAAATGGCAAGCTGAAAATCCGCGGTCAGGAATGTTTCAGTTGCAGTTCCCGCACGAGTCAGTCAACGGCGCGGGCAATTGAAACGGCTCCCGTCCGCCCCCCGGTCCTGGCGCGGATTGATCATGTCTCCACAAGTTGACGGCTTGCCTTGATGCGGAAGAGACAAAAAGAGGAACGTAAACGATGAGCAAACGAACATTTCAGCCAAGCAATACAAAACGCAAACGCACCCACGGTTTCCGGAAAAGGATGAGCACCCGCGCCGGCCAGGCCATCATCAGCAACAGGAGGGCGAAGGGAAGAAAACGCCTGTCAGCGTGAATCCGTGAAAAGATTTGGACTCCCCAAGCAGGATCTTCTGCGGAAATCATGGGAGTTTATGCTGGTATACCGCCGGGGAAAGCGGCTCAAGGGATCGGGGTTCACACTGGTTTTCGTGGCCAACGAACTCTCCTGCAGCCGGCTTGGAATCAGCGTCCACAGGATGATCAGGGGCGCGGTGCGCCGGAACAGGATCAAGCGGATGATTCGCGAGGCCTTTCGGCTGCGGCGGGACCTGTTTCCGCAGCAATGCGATATAGTTGTCACCGTCTCTCCCGATTTCGGGTTCAGCTCAACGGGTTCATTGCAGACCGCGGTTGCCGACCTGGTCTGTCCCGGGATGTCCTGCCGACATGATGTGTGACCATGTCCGCCGGACCGGGGCCGAACCGGCAAGGGAAGCGGCCGTGCCGGCCACAGGGAGGCCCGCCCTTTTCTGCGTGGTGTTCCTTCGGTGGTATAAACAGTATATCTCGCCATTTCTCCCTCCAAGCTGCAGATTCACCCCGACCTGTTCTCAGTATGCCATCGACGCCGTGCAGAAGCACGGGGTCATGCGCGGCCTGCTGCTGGCTGTGTGGCGCCTGCTTCGCTGCCATCCGTTCGCCCGGGGCGGATATGACCCGGTCAAATGAGTGGCTGACCGGCCAGGGCGGATACGCGGGACCCGGACAGGGAACACGGGTTCGCCGAAAGGCGGAATGACCACGGCGGGTAACGCAATTTTATCGAGGTATTCCAAGAGGTATTTCCTATGGATTTGTACAGGGCCTTTCTGGCGATCGTCATCTCATTTGTCATACTGATCGGGTATCAGTATTTTTTTGTCCCCGTTGAAAAACCGATCCAACCCCAGAAAACCCAGGAACAGACTGAGGTCCCGGAGCAGCCCCTGACCGGGACGGTCCCGGGCCAGGACATCACCGGCCCGCTGCCGCCGCTTTCGACCGGGGAGGCCCGGCCCGATCCGACGGCACGGGACATCACTGTTGATACGCCGTATTATAAGGCTGTTATCGCCGAACAGGGCGGGGGGTTCAAAAGCTTCACCCTCAAGGGGTATCAACGGCAGAAGAGGGGGGACACCAGTCCGATGCAGCTTGTCCAGACCTCCAGGCCGACGGAGTTCCCGGCCCTGTTTTTCCTGGGGAACGGCGGGGGCAGCGAACTGCTGCGGTTTCAGGCCGACAGGACGAATCTCACCCTGGCGGCCGATGCGGGCAAGACCAGCCTGGTCATGACCGCAACCGTGGCTGACAGGCTGAAGGTCATCCGCACCATGGTTTTTGATCCCGCCAGTTACGTGGTCGAAGACACGTACAGGGTGGAAAATCTGTCCGAGGCCCCGGTCTCGACCTTTCCGGTCTTCAGCCTCACCAACCGTCCCTTTTCGGTGCGGGACGCCGCCAGCCGCTTTACCTTCAGCGGGCCGGTCGCCTATGTGAACCAGTCGCTCCGCGAGGTCAAGGGAAAAAAAATCAACGAAGGGGTCGTGACCCTGGATGGTGAAGTCGGTTGGGCCGCGTACGAGGACAACTATTTTATCTGCGCCCTTATTCCCGCCGAGCCGGTCACCGGGGCGGTGCGAATGAGCGCCAGCGATGAGACGGTCCGGACAGTGATTGTCGAAGGGCCGCAGCAGTTGGATCCTTCAGCGGCCAGGGAATTCAAATACACCGTTTACTTCGGGCCCAAGAAACTGGAGATACTGACGACCGTGGGCAGTGATCTGGCCAAGGCCATCAATTTCGGCTGGTTTGACATCCTGGCCAAGCCGATGCTCTGGCTGCTCAACTTCTTCCATTCCTATGTGCGCAACTACGGTGTTGCCATCATCCTCCTGACCATACTGATCAAGGCTGTCTTCTGGCCCATTACGCAGAAAGGCATGAAGTCGATGAAGAACATGCAGAAGCTGCAGCCCAAGGTCGCAAAACTCAAGGAAAAATTCAAAAGCGATCCCCAGAGGATGAACCAGGAAATGATGGCCCTGTACAAGACATACAAGGTCAATCCCCTTGGCGGCTGCCTGCCTCTGGTGCTGCAGATCCCGTTTTTCTTTGCCCTGTACAAGGTTCTGCTGATGTCCATCGAGCTGCGCCATGCGCCGTTCATGCTGTGGATCAATGACCTGTCCGCGCCTGACCGGCTGTGGGTCGGTTTTGACATTCCCTACCTGCACGGCATACCCGTCCTGACCCTGCTGATGGGTGGTTCCATGTTCCTGCAGCAGAAGATGACCCCGACCACGGCCGATCCGACCCAGGCCCGGATCATGCAGTGGCTGCCGGTCATATTTACCTTCATGTTTCTGAACTTTGCCTCAGGGCTTGTCCTGTACTGGTTTGTCAACAACCTGTTATCCATTCTTCAGCAGCAGCTCATCAACCGGCAGACCAGGGCATAATCACGAGTACGAGGAAACAATTTATGACAAGAGCGAAGGATTTTTACAGCAAGAGCGTTGCCGAAGCCATCCGCCAGGCCTGCGCCGAATTCGGCACCTCCCAGGAAAACCTTGACATCGAGGTCCTGGCAACCGGTTCCGCCGGGATTTTCGGGTTGTGTAAAAAGCGGGCCCATATCAGGGCGAGCCTCAAGCAGAGCGAGGCCGGAGGGGAGCCGGAAACCGGAAGAAGCAGGAAGCGTCGTCCCGCAGCCGAACAGGCCGAGCGCCAGGCGGAAAAGGAGCGGAAGCTCGAGGATTTGGCCGGCGCCGGCGGGGAGGCGGAAGAGCCTGTGCCCGTCCCGGCCCGGACGGAAAAAAAGCGGCCGCCGGTGATCGAAGAGAAGGATCTGGCCGAAACGGTACCGGTTGAATCAAGAGGAGCCGGTGAAGAGGAAACCCCTGAGCCGCCAAGCGAGGAAGCGCTTGAATCCGTCCGCAGCCATCTTGATCAACTGCTGCGGCATATGGGCCTCGAATCGACGGTTGCGGTCAAGTTCGCCGACGGCAGCGTGCAATGCCACATCAGCGGCGCCTACGAGGAGCAGATCATCGGCCCGGAAGGCAGGACCCTTGACAGCCTGCTCTATCTGATCCGGAAAATGATGGCCAGGGAGCTCCCCGAACGCTTCAGCATCGACATCGATGCCGGGAATTTTCGCGAGCGCAGGAATGAAGAGCTGAAAAAGACTGCCCTCGAGTTTGCCGAACAGGTGAAGGAGGACGGCAAGACCAGGTCGATTCCCGCCCTGAATCCTTCGGAGCGCAGGGTCGTGCATGTGGCCCTGCAGGATGACAAGGAAGTGAGGTCGAGAAGCGTCGGGGACGGCCTGTTCAAAAAGGTGCTGATATACAAACCCGGCAAGAATCGCAAATCCGGTCCGAGGCGAAGAGGTCGCCAGAGTGGCGGGCAGGCGGCAAAGTGAGACGATCGCCGCGATAGCTACCCCTCCCGGGGTGGGCGGCATCGGCATAGTCCGCATCAGCGGCCCCGAGGCGCACCCCATCCTGCGGGCGCTCTTCACCCCGAACAAGCCGCGGGAGACATTCAGGAGCCATACCCTGTATTACGGGACCGTGCGCGACGCTGCCGGCAAGGTGCTGGACGAGGTGCTGGCCGTCTACATGAAGGCCCCGAACACCTATACCCGCGAAGACATAGTCGAACTGCACAGTCACGGCAGTTACCTTGTGCTTTCCGCCATCCTCGGGGAAATACTCAGGAAAGGTGCCCGGGCCGCCGAAGCGGGTGAATTCACCAAGCGGGCTTTCCTGGCCGGACGGATCGATCTGACCCGGGCTGAGGCGGTGATCGACCTGCTGCGGGCCAGGACCGACACCGGGATGCAGCTGGCCGTCGGCCAACTGCAGGGAAGCCTTTATCAGCGGATCGAAGCCCTGCGGCAGGCCCTGGTCGAGATCCTGGCGGTCCTGGAGGTGGCCATAGACTTTCCCGATGACGATGTCGAGCTGATCGATTCCCAGGCCATTCTGACCAAACTCGAACAGCAGGTTGAAGCACCCCTCTCTGGGCTCATTGGCCTGGCCGACCGGGGCAGGATCATTCGCGAGGGGATCAGCATCGTCATCGCCGGGCTTCCCAATGTGGGAAAATCAAGCCTGCTCAATGCCCTGCTGCAGGAGGACAGGGCCCTTGTCACCCCCATTCCCGGGACCACCCGGGATACCATAGAAGAAGTCATCTCCATCAACGGCGTCCCGGCCCGGATAGTCGATACGGCCGGCATCAGGTCTGAAGCGGAGTCCATCGAGGAGCTCGGCATCCAGCGGGCCCGCAGAAAGGTGCGCGAGGCCGATCTGGTCCTGTTCATGGTCGATGCGGCAGCCCCGCTGACCGCCCAGGACAGGGAACTCTATTCCTCTCTCGGTGACGTCGACCGGATAGTCGTCCTCAACAAGATCGATATCGCCGGCGAGGAAGGGGTAGAGGCAGCGGAAGCGGTTTTTTCCGCCGACCCCCTGGTCAGGATATCCGCCCGCAGTCATGAGGGTTTGACTGACCTGCAGAGTGCCATTTACACGCATATCATGGGGGACAGCGCCGCCCTGCAGGAGCGGGAGCCCTGCGCCCCCAACGTCCGGCACCGGCTGGTGCTGGAGGAGTCGCTGGCCGCCTGCCGGCGGCTGCGGACAGCCCTTAGCGCCGGAGTCACGGTCGACCTGCTGGCGGTGGAGGCGCAGGCCGCCCTCGACTGCCTGGGGGACATTGTCGGGCTGACGACTCCGGATGATGTACTGGACAGGATATTTGCCGAATTCTGCATCGGCAAGTAATGGATTTTACTCTTGCTTGCCCGGAGCCTGCTTGACCGGCGGGGAGGGGGTGTTTTTCGCAGTCTCCTGCGACGGGGAGGTGATTTCTCCGTTCAGCCTGGCGCCGGGCTCCACGGTCAGGCTGGCCGCGGTGAGATTGCCCTTCAGGGACGCGGTGCTCAGGGTGGTCACCTGCTGGGCCTTGACGTTGCCTTCTATGAAGCCGTGGCAGATCAGACTGATCACTTCAAGGTCGCCGTAGACCTTGCCGGTCTCGCTCAGGACAAGATGCTCTCCCCTGATGTTGCCCTCGACGGTTCCGTCGATCCGGGCCTTGCCCTTGAAACTGAGTTCGCCGGCCAGCCGCATGTCCTTGGAAAGGATGGATGAAATGGCTCCATCGGATGGAGCGGCCGCCGTGCGCAGCGAATTTTTTTTCCTGAACAGCCCCATGGCCACTGCCTTTCACCTGCTCCCGATCAACTGCCGCCGCCAAGGGAGCTGGCGGCAACCTGAAGATATTTCCCGGGATCGATGGATTTGCCCTGGAGCTGGATGCCATAGTGAAGATGAGATCCGGTGCTCCGTCCGGTATTGCCGATCTGGCCGATGACCTGTCCCCGCTTGACCTCTTCGCCCGTTTTCACCATGGTTTTATGCATGTGGGCGAAAATTGTTTCAAAACCGTTGCCGTGGCTGACAATGACGTAACGGCCGAGGACCTTGTTGCGGGACGCTTCCTTGACAACGCCGTCGGCTGTTGCCTGGATTGGATCGCCGGTGTTGCCCCTGAAATCTATGCCTGGATGAAAGGCTTTTTTCCTGTTGAGGGGATCAACACGACTGCCGAATTTGGAACTGATCTTTCCCGGAACGGGGCGGCCGAGGGGGATTTTTTTCAACACCTCGACGTAGCGGTCGGTCAACTCAAGGAGGTGCTCGCCGTAATCCTTTTCAAGCGCTATGTAGGGGCCGCCCCGGTGGTCGGAGACGTCGTCGATTTCCACTCCGATGTCCTGCATGATCTCCTGAATGATTCTGCTGCGTTCATCCAGGCGGCTGATGCTGTTCTCGAGGAGATGCTCCCGGTCCTGTTCGAGCCGCTCCTTCTCCGCCCGAATGTTTTCCAGAATGGCGGAGGTGACGGAAAGCTCCGAGTCCAGTTTGGCTGTCCGGGATGCGAGGGAGACATATTCCTGGTACAGGGCGAGGCCGGTGATGGAACCGGCGGTCAGGACCACAGCAAAGAGAAGGCCGATAATACAGGCGTTGCGGATGGTTTTTTTATGGAAGGCGAAGGAACGCCCGCGTCCTGCTTCACCGGTAATAATGATATGAACTTTCTGGTTCGGCATGCAACTGCTTGAAGGGAATTCGTGGCCGGCTTAGCGCAACCAGTGGTGGATATCATTTTATCCCTACTCCATATAGAACTGAATTCCTATAACCTCAATACAGACGTTTTGCAATATGAATGATGGATTTTTTGTCTGAACGCGCAAAAGAACGGAAAGACAAGGAGATCTACGTGGGAGCGGGCGGTCGAAGGCGTTCCGACCGCCCGGGGGAGTCTGTTATCCGCCGAAGGAGTCGGCAAACAGTTTTTCGATGGCCGCTCTGCCCTCATCACTGAGGTAGCGCGTCCCTGAACCGACGAACGTAGTGTACCTGATAAGCGGTTCATCCTTGTTCCAGGAGCCGTCACCCCAGGTAAACCAGCTGCTGTTTTTCTGATCGAACACGTGCAGGGGCCGGTTGAACAGTTTGGCCAGTTCAACCGCCCAGCCGGTCCCGCCCTTGACCGACTTGTCGTCGAGGATGGTCCCGACGACAAAGACCTGATGCCCCTTGTTGACCATGTGAAAGATGGTCTGCAGGACCTTGCGTATTTTTTCGGTCTCATAGTAGGTCCGGTTCATCATCCGGGAGGCGATCTCCATGCTGATGTCGCCCCGCTGCAGATCCGTTTCGCTGAGCACGACCAGGTTCTTTTCCCGGTTGAGCCGGTGTCCCTCAAAGGTGAAAACGACCTCATTGACGCCATATTTTTCAGCCGTCTCGCCGAACAGGGATTCCGCCCCCTTGAGGCCGCCGTGGTACAGTGTACACTCTTCACTCTTCATGTCTTTCCCCTGTTGTAATTGGTCGGGTTTATACAGGCCCCTCGTCCATGGTCAGCCTGGTTATTCTCTGCTCGCCTTGAAAAAAACCCGCCGCCGGGCGGGATATTTTTCTATAGTAAACCCGGAGTGTTCCTTGTCAATAAAATCTTCATACGTTTTATTCTTAAGCATTCCCCGGGGGGCAGGCGATCGCATCAGGTGTAAAATAGCCTTGCGAACTTGTCAAACTGAAAGTATACATTTTGATTGGACAAATTCGTGAACAGTCAGGACGCAAGGAGGGCAGGATGACCAAAGATTTCTGGGCCAATCTGGCATTGTGTGTGTTTCTGGGAATTGTGGCCATTTTTGGGGTGGCGAAAATCGGTTCGGCGCTGACTCCCAAGGGACTGCTTGTCGGCGAACCGCGGCCGTCGGCCGAAGCCGCGCCTCTGCTGCCGGACGTCCAGCTGACCGGATACCAGCTCGGGGAAACCCTCGACCGGGTGGTTGAGGCCGATTTTGAGATTCGCAACAACTCGGGCCACGATATCCGCAATATACGGATACTGTGTGAATTTTACGATGCAGACAACAACTACGTGGACCGGAAATGGTGGCTGCTGAACGAAGTGGTGCCTGCCGGCGGTGAAGTGGCGATATCCAGGGCCCAAAGGCGGTATGTCAACACCAGATCCCACACGTTGAACTGCGAGATTGCCGACCTGCAGCCCGTCAGCGAACCGTTTTTTACCGTGCACCGGGTCGAGCCCAAGGGCCACGACGGCGGCCAGGGGGGTGAAGCCGGGGGGCACTGACGGTCCTTGGCATTTGTTCAAATGTGAATTCCGTTCTTTCGGCGCGGCCGAAGTTCATCCGGATCAGGTGCGATGCACTCCGCATTGTCTTGCCCCGTTGTCCATTCAGTGCCATGGCCGGGGTTGAATCGTCGGCCTGTTTATTCAGCCGGGTTGGTTTTTTATCAGTTGTCAACAAATCGTGGTGACCGCCAATCCTCAGCAAATGTATTGGCAGTGTCAGGAAAAATAAGAGAATCCCGTGACGCAACAGGAAATTCATTTTGATGAAATAATCAGCCGCTATCGATCCGATCCGTTTCATTACGTGGATATCCACACCATCCATGCGGGACAGGTTCGATATCTCGTCGAGGAAGGGTCGAAAGTGGAAGGCCCCACCGGGGAATGGAAGCAGGTGCCGGGCACACCCCTGTACGAGATCACCAGGGAGCGGAATGCCAAAATGATCCATTCCCAGACAAACGGGGTGGTGTCCGAACTGAGAGGCGAACTGGGAGGAGAGTTTGTCGAGGCGGGCGAAAAATTGATGACCATCCGCCATCCCCTGAAGAAAAAAGAGATTATCGAATCGATTCTCCAGGAGGTCCTGTATATTTTCCCCGCCCCGGAACGGGCCAGATATTATTTTTCCCTGGACGTCCAGTCCCGGATCGATCAGAAAGGGGCCCGGTCCGTCTTTATCCAGCCGGGGGATGAAATAATCACCATGTCGCTCATGAAGCGCGACACTCCGGTATATTACACCGGGGAGGCCGGCATCATTCATTCGGTCTATTTCAAGCCCGGTGAGAGCGTTGATCAGGGTGTCCCCCTGATCGGCGTCTGCCCGAAAAACAAACTGCAGTTGATCCAGAAGATCATCACCAGGGTGAAGGCCGAGTGGGAATAGATTTCTGTTCATGATTTACCCATCATCGTCCGTCTCCATTCACAGGCACTCCGCAGCCGAGCAGGTCCGGATGCTTCCCCGCCCATGATCGCCCCCTCCTTTCCCATTGAACAGGCCCTGACCGCTTTCAGGTCGAGCCGCACGCTGCGCGACTGTTTTCCCGAAATACCCGACGATCTTTTTTCCAGGGTGATGCGCTATGGCGCCCCGGTGGGCAGCAGGCTCGAGGTGCACGGCAAAATTCCCAGGTGCATGGGCCGTCTGCGGGACCTGATCGACCGTGCCGGAGCGGGTGAGGAGCCTGTGCCCAGCGGCACCGTGATCATGGCCCGTGAACTGGCCAACGGCTGCGGCCGCTTTGACCGGGAGTGGTTCGCGCCCAGGGGCGGGTTGTGGCTGGCCCTGGCCTGGGCCGATACATTGCTGCCTGATTATGCCAGGATGCTCCCCCTGGCGGCCGGTTCGGCATGCTGTCAGGCAGTGCGCAGCCTCGGGGTTGACGCCAAAATAAAATGGGTCAATGACATCCACTGGCAGGGGCGCAAGATGGGAGGCATTCTATGCGAGACCTTTTGCGGCAAGGGAGCCGGGGACCGCTATCATATCATCGGCATCGGCATCAACTGCAATAACGTTGCCTTTCCCCCCGCCCTCCGCAAGACCTCGGTCAGCCTGCAGGACGTTCTCGGCGCGCCCGTCGCCCTGGAGGAATTCGCCCCGGTGCTGCTCGGTTTTCTGACCTGGCATTTGGGCCTTGTTCATCTGCACGAAGAGCAGAGCCTGGCACACCGTCATGACGGAGCACCGGGTGAACGCGATAATCCGGTCATTCAGGCCTGGCGGAAGTTGAGCGACACCCCCGGCCGCAAGGTTGTCTATGGCTATGACGTGGTGCGGCAGCCGCTGTATACCGCGGTGGCCAGGGACGTTGACCAGGGCGGCGGACTTGTTCTTACCCTGCAAAACGGGGAGACGGTGGTCGAAACAGGGGGGGAGATCCTGTACCTGTAGCGCGGGGGAACATCTCCCGGCCCTGCGCAAAAGCTTCTCCGCCGGCCGGGGGGATCATCGGCCGGCGGGCTGAAGGGCGGCGGCCGGCTTGATGATCTGGTGCCAGGAGTGAATATCATGCTGGAGAAGATGCTGCGTATACCTGTGCAGAACGGCAAGGGCTTCCAGGGCGTTTTTTCTGGGCAGGCGCAGGCGGCCGAGGTTGGGAAGCTCCGTCTGCTGGGCATGGCCGAGGAATTTGATGGTCTGGACCGACAGGGATAAAAAGGAGAGCGCCTGCTTTTGCCGGCAGCGGCCGCAGACGAGCGACCCGCTGCCCGGATGAAGCGCGTATTCCCCGCCGGCCTGTATTCCCCCGTTGCAGATACCGCAGCGGTCCAGCGCCGGTTCATACCCGGCCGCCCGCAGAATGCGGAGGTGGAAGAGGGCGGCGGTCTCCAGCGGCTCCCGTCCTTCCGTCAGGCTGTGCATGGCCCAGAGCAGGAGCGGGAAGAGTTCGGGATGGGGGTCCATTTCCCGGGTGAAGCGCAGGGTCAGCTCGCCGGCATATATCGCGGCCACATAGCGGTCATAGGCATGGCGGAGCGGGATAAAGCCGTTTTCCAGTTCCGCCTCGTCAAGGAAAAGAAGGCTGTCACGCCTTGCCGGCCGGTAGATGATCCCGAGCAGGGAAAAGATTTCGAGTTTGTTGACGAACCGTTTTTTGCTGCGTTTCGCTCCCTTGGCGATGGCTGAGGCCTTGCCGATGTCGGGGCTGAAAAAAGTGACTATCTTGTCGGACTCGCCATGGTCGTAAACCTGGAGGATAAGGCCACGGGTACGGCAGCTAGTCATGTACGGGAGGTTCGGGCAGGTCTTCCGGAATCCGCAGGGTATATGAGCCGTCCTCGCCCGGCGGAAAATCGACCGGTGTATTATTGACGAATACTGCGGCGCTGTCCGGTTTGTCAAAGGTGACCGTTATCGAGGTCTCGGCGTTCCAGGATTCCTCCTCGCCTTTCACAAAGGCATGGCGGAACGGTTCGGTGTTGTCGCGGGCCACAGTCACCTCGGCGTCCGTGAGGAAGCGCAGGGTGAGCGTATGGCCTGATTCGGCGGACTTTTCATCGATCCGCCCGGCGGCGGGGATGGCAATCCCCGACTGGTCGGGCACAGGGGCAACAGCGGCCTGGTTGCCGGACCTCGAGGCCGGAGGAGGCGTTTTGCCGTCGGGATACGCATCGGTTATGACGGCATGGATGTCATAGGTGTCTTTGACCAGAAAGCCGAAAGGGTTCCAGGACGTATACAAGCAGAAGCCGGTGAACAGCACGATGATGATGAGCAGAACGAGACCGGCCATGAGCATGGGCGAAACATGGGTGGGTTCGGCCAATGTTTTGGGAGAAGGGAGACTGCGCGGTGGTTTTCCCCGGAACCGCTTGCCCTGAAACTGGCTTTCATCGCGTTCCTGCATGAATCTCGCAACGATGTTCGCCGGATCGGCATCAAGAAATTTCGCATAGATATTGAGGAGGCCGCGGGTAAAGGTATCGGCCGGCAGGGCGGCGAAGTTCTGTTCTTCAATGGCCCTGAGGTTCGTGGTCGATATGCGGGTGGCCTGGCTGACCTCCTCGATACTCAGCTCCCTTTTTTCTCGAAGCGTTCGCAGATAATCACCGGTACGGCCCTCTTTCGGGGAGGTATTGCTCTCCTTCGATTCTTCGGGCTTTTTTGTGTTTTTTTCGGATCGGCTCATGGTGATAATGTCTTCAGACAAACTCCGAGGGGGAACCGTGAAGGTTTTTATAAGATTTTGATATAGGCCTGGCTTTTCTTCTTTTTCATCCAGTCTTCGAAATACGCCTCCACTTCCTGTTGATAGAGAGTGTCGTATATTTCATCCCTGACGGACTCGAAGGGGACCTTGGTGATGATCTGGCCCTCCTGGCTGGACAAGACCTTGAAAAACTGGAAACCCGACGGGGTTTCAATAATGTCCGTCACCGAACCGGGTTTGGTTTTCAGGATTGCCTCAAGCATCGAGGAGGACATATCCTCCTTGCGAACCACTCCCAAATCTCCTCCATCGACCCCTGAGGGCAGTTCCGAATACTGCCTGGCCAGATCGCGGAAGTCCTCGCCGGCAAGAGCAAGACTTCTGATGTGTTCGGCCCTGGCTCTTGCCTGCTGCCTCCGGACCTGCTGGTCCCCGGTTTCTTTGTCGCCTTCTTCGAAGGAAACACCGATCTGCAGGATGTAATAGCCTCCCTCGCCGACCCGTTCGGTATAATGGGTATCGTAGTAATCGATGATCCTGTTCTCGGAAATAATCAGCTTGGAACGGATCTCATAATTGACCAGCTTGGAACTGAGGACCTGGTCCCTCAGGTTCTCCAGGAACTGCTCCTCGGTCATGCCCATGGGCGCCAGCTGGGCTCTGAACTGAACGGGAGTTGTATTGTTTCTTGCGAGAATGCGCTCGAAGGCGGCATTCACCTCCTCGTCACTGACGGTGATATTGGCCTTTCCGGCCTCCTGAAGCATGATTTTCTTTTCAATCAGCTTTTCTATCATTGTCTGGCGAACCTGCTGCAAAGCATCGGGCAGTTCCGCGGCTGATACATTCTCGGCCACTCTCTGCAGGAGGGCTTTCCCTTCCTCGTTGACCTCCGACAGGGTTATGACCTCGTCATTGACGACGGCGACAACCCGGTCGACAACATCGGCCGGCGCAGCCACGGGCAGGAAAAGAAGGGACGAAAGGCACAGGATACGGATGAAAATTCTCATGATGTACGGTTGGTAGACGGTTCCTGGAACGGATCGCCTGAATGGAGGACAGACGTTCCTTGACATGAAAAGAAAAATTTACACATTACCGGAGAAAGTCGCAATGAATTTTAACCGGCCGGTCCGAATCGCTGAACTTCCGGGAGATGCGGACAACATCGAAATTCATTTTGAGGGAAAACAGGGAAATTTTGACGTTTGTACTTGCCCTCCCTTCGTAAATACACTAAAAATTTTTGTTAAGCATCCTCGATGCGGCGGCACACGTTTGCAATTGCCGGCAATACGGCCGGCATACAGTTTCAGGGGGAAAGGGAAGAATCATGAACAACAATATGCTTCGCACTCCGCTCATTAAGTCGGCTCTGCTCCTGGCGGGCCTGTCACTCCTCATTTACCTCACCATTACCTCGGACGGCAGTGTATGGGGTTCCCTACAGGCCATTCTCATCGGTATTTTCCGGGGAATACAGCTTGTCGTCGGCCTGGTTCTTGCCTTGTTTCTCTGTATCGCCGTATTGATCGGTATTTTTTTAGGAGGCATGGCCATGGTTTCCAGGGAGACCGCGGCCAGAATGGCCAATCAGCTCCGGGATCTGGCGGCGGAAAATCTGCAGATCGTGGTTTCCCGGCTCAGGGGCACCCGGCTGGGCGCCATGGCTGCGGGACACGGTGAGGAGCTGCGCGCCCTGGCCAACCGGATGGAGCGCCAGGAGGAGGAAATACGAAGGCTGGGCAAGACTGTCGAAGGCATCCGGGCCGGCCAGGCGGAGCTGATGGAGAAATTTGATCGACTCGCGGCGGGACGGAAAGAAACGCCGGAATAATCCGCCACAGAACAGTCTTGACCCGGCATTATTTTTCCCGGATGTTTCTTCGTTCCGATTCCGGAATCAGCTCGATGAAATATTCTATGGAAGGGTAGCGCCGGGAAAAAGTCAGCGGTTTCCTGCTGCTGGGACGGGCGACAAAAATCAGTTGGGCGATGCCATGCCGGTCCGCGGCAAACAGCACCTTTTCCGTATCGTCAGCCAGCAGGGTGCGCGTCCTGTCGAATTTGAGCATCTCTTCAAGCCGTTGCCAGAAAAGAACCTCCTCCTTGGCCAGTCCGACCTCCTCGGCGCAGACGATCCTGTCAAAGAGGCTCCCGATCTCCGTCTTTGCAAGCTTGATGCCGAGGGTCTTCCAATGGGCGTTGGTGACCAGGTGGATGTGCTTGCCCCTGCCGCGGCAGAAGCGGAGAAAATCGACGACGAAAGGATGCACGTCGATGAGATGCGCCAGCCTGGCCTTGAGGTCGGGAAGGTCCAGGCCGAGCTGAACTGACCAGTAATCAAGGTCGGTCCATTCCAGAGTATCTTCCACCTGCCGATAGCGCCGAAGCAGTTCCTTTCTGGCCTCTTCGACCGTCAGGTCGTGCTCCAGGCTGTAGTGCTCCGGGACGTACTGCTCCCAGAAATAATCGTCGAAATGCTTGTCCAGGAGGGTGCCGTCCATATCGAGCAGCACCGTGTCGATCTTCGACCAATCCATGACGGGGTTTCTTCCGGGTTTCATTTCAGGGGGTCTGCTCCAGGCGCTCAAGGGCGGCCGTAATGAAGGCGAACAGGCTTGCCTCCATGTCAAGGGGGATTATGAGCCGGTTGTCCGGCGCAAGGCGGACCGGTCGTTCCTTTCTCCCTGTTTTCCGGCTGATCATCTCAACAATGATCCGGGGGTTCACCGGCGCTTCCCTGATGAACGAAAAAACCAGGGCGCCCGGTCCCTGTTCCAGCCTGGCAATGCCGAGCCGGCGGAGCCTGTACTTGAGGCCGATGACGTCAAAGAGGGTTTCGGCCTCCGGCGGCAGGGTCCCGAACCGGTCCCGCAGTTCCTCCCGCAGTTCCGCCAGCTGTTCCGGGGTGGCGCTGCCGGCGGCTGAAATCCGGCGGTAAAAATGATAGCGCTGGGCCGGGTCCTCGATGTAGTTTTCAGGCAGATAGGCACTGACCTTCAACTTGATTTCCGGGTCGATGTCGGGCGCCGCCCCGGACTCGGCCGGGGTCCGGCCGTTTTTCATCTCGGCCACCGTCGCCTGAAGGAGTTCCAGATAGAGGTCATAGCCGACGGCAGCGATATGGCCGCTCTGGGATACACCCAGCAGGTTGCCCCCGCCCCGTATCTGCAGATCGTTCATGGCCAGCTTGAATCCGCTGCCAAGTTCGCTGCAGTCCATCAGGGCCTGCAGTCTTTGCCGGGCATCCCGGGTCAGGGTTTCCAGGGAGGGGACAAGCAGATAGGCGTAGGATTGCCTGCTGGAGCGACCGACCCTGCCACGCAGTTGATAGATCTCGGCCAGCCCGAGCTGATCGGCCCGGTTGATGATGATGGTGTTGGCGTTGGGGATGTCCAGGCCGGACTCGATGATGGTGGTGCAGACCAGTACGTCCACTTCATGATTGATGAACTTGACCATTATCTCCTCGAGCACCCGTCCCGGCAGCTGACCATGGGCGACCGCCAGCCGTGCCTGGGGCACAAGCTGCTCGATTTTCCGGGCGATGCGGCCGATTGATCTGACCCGGTTGTGGACAAAGAAGACCTGGCCGCCGCGCTGCATTTCCCGCATTATCGCCTCCCGGATGACCAGGTCGTCGTTGCGGGCCAGGAAGGTCTTGATCGATCTTCTCTTGCGCGGGGGGGTTGAGATCACCGAGAGATCGCGGATGCCGAGCAGCGACATCTGCAGGGTGCGCGGAATGGGAGTGGCCGTCAGGGTCAGGACATCCACTTCCGCCCGCAATTTTTTAATTTTCTCCTTGTGCGACACGCCGAAACGATGTTCTTCGTCAACGATCAGCAGCCCGAGCCTGTTGAAGGCAATGTCCTTGGACAGGAGGCGGTGGGTGCCGATCAGCAGGTCGATGCGGCCGGCGGCAAGGTCCCTGACGATTTCCTTCTGGCGCTGGGGTGAACGGAACCTGTTGATGCAGGCTATGGTGACCGGAAAGGAGGCGAACCGTTCCCGGAAAGTGGCGGCATGCTGTTCGGCCAGGACCGTGGTCGGCACCAGGACGGCAACCTGATAACCGTCCTCGACGGCCTTGAAGGCCGCCCGGGCGGCGACCTCGGTTTTGCCGTACCCCACATCGCCGCAGATCAGACGATCCATTGGCCGTTCTCCGGTCATGTCCTCCATGACCGCTTCGATGGCGGTCAACTGGCCGGTGGTTTCGTCATAGGGAAACGACTGCTCCAGTTCCTGGTAGAGTTCGCCCGGCCGGGAAAAACTGTGGCCCTGCCGCACCGCGCGCCGGGCGTAAATTTCAAGGAGTTCCTGGGCGACCTGCCAGACGGCCTCCTTGACCTTGTTTTTCGTGCTCTGCCAGCGATTCGATCCCAGCTGGTCGAGTTTCGGGATCTGTTCCGGGAGCCCCTGATAGCGGCTGACCCAGTGCAGGCGATCCACGGGCACATACAGCTTGTCGCCGTCCCGGTATTCGATCTGCATGAAATCGCCCCGCTGGCCGGCGAACTCCATGTTCAGCAGCCCCTGGAAGATCCCGATGCCGTGGTCGCGGTGAACCACCAGATCTCCCGTGGCCAGCTCCTCCACCGCCAGCGGCTCCTCTCCGGCCGTTTCGGTTTTCTTCCTTCCCTCCGGGCGCAGCCTCCTGTCACCGAACAGTTCGGTTGCCGACAGCAGGTGAAAGCCTTCATCAGGCAGGTCAAAGCCGCGGCTGAGGGGATGCTCGACCAGGAATACTCTCTCGCCGCGGGGCAGACGGTCACGGTGCAGGGGCGCATTGAGCTCCGCTGTCGGCAGGCGGTAGCCGCCGAGCATTTCCCGAAGGTGAGCTGACTGGCGGGCGGATCGGCAGGCGATGACGGTTGTCTCTTCCCTTCTGATCCATGTCCCGAGACGGTCGGCGAGCGGGGCCAGGTTGCCGCGCATTTTGCGGTGCAGTTCGATTTCCTGGGCGAGGAGGCCGTGATCCCCCACATTGAGGAAAAGTTTCCCGTTGGGACTGTGCGGATCCGGCAGGGTGCAAAGATTGACCGGATACTGTCCCCCGGACGGTCCTCGCAGTCCGGCCTCGTCGATGAACAGCCGGGCGGGGGGAACAACGGCCTGGTTTTTGCGCCGTCCTTCCTCGTAATTGGCTTCGATACGCTCCCGGACCAAATTGATCCGCGCCCTGACCTCCGCGGGTTCGTGGAACACCCGGATCGTCCGGTCGGGCAAATAGTCGAACAGGGTCTGCAGGGGATCAAAGGCCTCGTACACCAGGGGCAGGTAAAACTCGATCCCGGTGAAGCGGATATGGTCGATGAGGCCTGCAATGACAGGGTCTGCCGCCTCCCTGTCCCAGTCGAACTCTTCCGGGCAGGCCTGCAGAAATTGCTCCCAGGGGACGTTTTTTTCCGGGGCGGGGAAGAGGATGTCCGAGGCAGGGAGAAGGACCGCCTCGTCGAGTTCGGCAATGGACCGCTGGGTGACCGGGTCAAACACCCGGATCGACTCGATGGTGTCGCCGAAAAAGTCCAGCCGCAGGGGCCCGTAAACAGGCCTGTCGGCGGGTGGGGCGAAAATATCCACGACTCCCCCCCTGACCGAGAAATCGCCCTCGTGCTGAACCATGGAGCACTGCTGGTAGCCGCCCTCGGTCAGGAAAGCAAGCAGCCGATCGCGATCCGTTTCCTCCCCGGTCATGACCAGCTCACAGTGACTGCCGAGTAGATTTTTCGGCATGATTTTCCGCAGGACCGCTTCGGCCGAGGAAAGAACAATGCAGGGGCCGGAAGTATTGAGCAGCCGGTAGAGAGTGGCCAGGCGCTGGGCCACGGTCGCGGGGTCGGGGGACAGCGGAGTGTAGGGCGGAATTTCAAAACTGGGATAAACGAGGACCGGGATTGCCGTGAAGAGTGGAATGTCCCGACCGAGGGTCTCCATCAGTTCGTCGGAGGCAACGATGCAGCACACAGGACGGCGCAGGACCCCTGCCATCTCGGCGAGCAGCAGCGCGGGACTGCCGCCGCGCACGCCGCAGATGTCTATTTCCGGGCCGCCATCCTGCAGCCGCTTGATTATCGACTGCATGTTCCGGATCAGCCTGAAGAAGCAGTCGCGTTAAAACATCCCGCCGATGCTGAAGTCCCAGACCGAGCTGTCTTCATCCGGGTCGGGATCGAGATTGTATCCCCATTCCAGGCGGAGGGGACCCATCGGAGAGAGCCAGCGGAAACCGAGGCCGGCCGCTTTCTTGATTTTGTCGAATTCCCAGTCCTCGTCGACATCATAGACATTGCCGAAGTCGGTAAAGATGACCCCTTTCAACCCCATCTCCTTGAACAGGGGAAAGATGACCTCAAAGTTGGTGTACCACATTTTATCGCCGCCGATCCGCTCGTCGGTGGCCGGATCCTTGGGACTGACACGGGACGACTTGAACCCGCGGATGGTGTTCAGGCCGCCCAGGTAGAAGTGTTCGTACACCGGCAGTTTGCCGTCCTCGTTTTCAAAAATCTGTCCGGCCGCGCCCTTGACATGAAAGACGGAATCCAGGGGCAGGGGGAAAAGCCAGCTGGACGAGCCCTCGAGCTTGGTGAATTCCGCGTCGCCGCCGAGGATTCCGCCGGCGTACTCGACGCTGACAACATTGATAGAACCGGAGGTCGCGTCGTAAAACCTGTTGCGCGTATCCCGGGACAAGGCGATCCGGAATGCACTTTTCACATGGATGTCCTGCGATTCCTTGATAATGATGGAAGCGTTTTCCGATATGTCGGAAAGGTCCGTGTCGGCGTAGGTGTAGCCGTAGTTGAGCCGCCATTTCTCGAACAGGGAATGGCCCAGGCGGACCGTGCCGCCCCAGGTATCCTTGGTATAATCGTCATATTCCCGCATCCAGTTGAAGAGGTCGATGCCGGCCAGGACTTTGGTGTCGAAAATCCGTGGATCGGTATAACTGAGATTGAAGCGGGTGGTGACGCTGCTGAGGTTGGCGGCCAAAGCCAGACGGTTGCCGGTCCCCAACAGGTTGTTTTCGGAAATTTCAGCCATGAACAGGAGTTTGTCCGACGAACTGTAACCGGCGCCGACGCTGAATTGTCCGGTGGACTGCTCCTTGACGTCAACGATGACATCCATCTGGTCCTCGCTGGCGGTGGGCTGGGGGGTGACCGATACTTCCTCGAAAAAGCCCAGGCGGTTGAGATTTTCAGTGGATTCGCGGACCGCCTTGGAGTTGAATACTCCTCCTTCCGCCACTTCCAGGTCGCGGCGGATGACGTTGTCCCGGGTCCGGGTGTTGCCGCGGATTTCAACCCGGTTGAAATAGACGAGGGGCCCCTTGTCGATGTCCAGCACAATATCGACGCGGTTGCTGTCCGGCGCCCGCTCGACCTTGGGCCGGGCCTCGGCAAAGGCGTACCCGTGTTCGGCATAGAGGTCGGTGAGCATGAGATTGTCGTTGCGCAGGACCTGGCGGTTGAGGAATTCCTCCTCGCGGATTTTCAGCCGGGAGATCAACTCCTCCTTGCTTTCAATCAGGTCGCCGCGGACATCAACGGTGCCGACCCGGAAGCGGGGACCTTCCTCGATGTGAAAGGTAATGACCAGTTCGTCCTCCGCCTGTTCGACCGTCGGCTCACCCACCTTGGCTTCCAGGAAGCCTTTATTGCTGTAGAAGGCACCGATTTTGGCCGTATCCTGCTGCAGCATGTCCATTTTCAGGACCCCGGTTTCGGTGATCCATGACAGCCAGCCCCGGGTGCTGGTTTCAATGACTTTTTCCAGTTCCCCGTTGCTGAACGATTTGTTGCCCTCGAACAGGATCTTGCCGATGAAAACCTTTTTTCCTTCATCGATGGTGAACTGCACCTCGGCGCTGTCCTCCGAAGGGTAGGAGATGCCGACGGTGGTCCGGGTGTTGTAAAATCCCTTTGATTTGTACAGATCGTTGATCCGCTGGACAGCCTCGTTGAGGCGGGTGGGGTTGAGGATGGTGTTGGGAGCGATGGTGGCGGCATCCCGCACATCCTCTTCACTGATGGCATCGGTGCCGGTGATCAGCACCCGCTTGATGACCGGCTTCTCCTTCATCTGGAAGATGATTTCCTTCCCCTTGTCGGTATCGTTGGCGATGATTTCCACGTTGTCGAAATAGCCCATGGAGAAGACGGCCTTCAGGTCCTCCCGGAGTCGGGCGGGATCATACAGGTCGCCGGGTTTGGTGGTGATTTTTCGTAGAATCGCGCCGGAATCGATGCGGACATTGCCGGCCGGCGCGATCGAGGAGATCAGAAACGTGCGGCTGGTAAAGCCGAGAATATCACTGACGGTGTCGCGGATGGCGCTGTCCAGTTCCGCGATCCCGATGGAGTCGCGGTAGGAGGAGTGGACTGCGCCTGGGGTGAGGATGTCAAAGACCTGGATATCTATGCTGAGCTGGTCGGCGATCCGCGTCAGGCTGCCGACCGCGACATAATCGTACCCGGTGCGTTCCGCTATCCTTTCGATGTTTGCCAGGTCCGGCGGCCAGGTGCCGGCGTAGTCCAGGAGATCGTCCGCCTCTTCGCGGGCGAGCATGGTGAATTCCCTGTCGGCGAGTTCCCGCTGCAGTGCTTCATCCACCATTGCCGTCACTTCTCCCGCATCCGGGGCGTTTATCCGGAACGGCACAAAGGCGGTGTTCTGCTCCGCCGCAAAGGCGGCGCCGCCGGTCGGACCGGCCGGGAGAATACAGAACAGAAGCGGGAAAAGGAGTGCGAGAACGAACTTTGGACAGTGAAAATCACAAAATGATAACTGCATGGGTCGTTTCCTGTAGAGCTGTCAATATTCAGTACGGGGCCGGCCGGGCAAGAAGCGCGGAACACATTGCAGTTCTGGCGCGTTCATAAAATACCGCGCCATTATGCCATGTTCACCGCAGAGATGCAAAGCAATTAATGGTCCACGGCGGCAAGGAGTTCGGCGACCCGGTCGTGCAGAAGGCCGGCCAGGTGCTGCTTGTCCCGGTTTGTATATTCGCTGATGGATATCGGTTTGCCGACGCGGATGACTATTTCTCCGGAATCGGCGAGCAGCCGGCCCTTGGGCAGGATCCGGTGCGAGCCGATGAAGGCCACGGGGACAACAGGCACCCCGGCCTTGAGTGCGAGGGATATGGCGCCGGTCTTGAACGGCTGCAGTTCGCCGCTTGTGCTGCGGGTCCCCTCCGGAAAAATGAGGACGGATGTTCCGGCCGATATCCGTTCGGCGGCCTGATGCAGGCTTTTCAGGGCTTCCCTGCCCCTGGCCCGGTCAATGGGTATCAGGCCGGCCCGGCGCATGGCGGGGCCGAACACGGGAATGCGGAAAAGTTCCTTTTTGGCGACCCAGCGGAAATCAAGGGGAAAATGTCCCTGAAAACTGAAGATGTCAAACTGGCTGGCATGGTTGCCCACATAAATATAGGTCCGGTCCGGCTGCAGGTTTTCCATGCCGGTCAGGCGCACCCGCACCCCGGCCAGGCGGCACAGGAGTCTTGCCCAGACCCGGGGATACACCTGGACCTTGGCGGCGGATCTTCTGATCAGCACAGCGTCGGTCCAGGCGAGGATGCTGAACAGAAGAGTAAGGGGCGGCATAAGGAGCAGCAGCACGATTGCCCTGATGTATTGGAGTGGCGGCATATCCTCTTCCGATGGTTCATGGTTGCGGAGTACGTGACAAAAGGCGGCGATCATGATCTATACCGCACAGCGCATCGAATTGTCAAAGGCGGCGGGAGCTCTGATCCCGGAAGGTCCCTCTCCGTATTGGAGAAAATCCGGTTGTCGGGTACAATAGAGCTGCGCCGGGACCGCGGCGGGAACCGCGATTAATTTGGGATCATTTCCCGATGAACCAGGAATAATGGTAGGAACGCAGTATGAACGAGGTCACCCTGGGCATTGCCATTCTGCTCTCTGTCGGTCTGCTGGCCGCCAAGGCTGCCCAGTTGCTCCGCCTTCCGTCGGTGACCGGTTTTATCCTTGCGGGAGTACTGCTCGGCCCTTCCTTTTCGGGCGTGATTACCATGGAGTCTGTCGGCCGGCAGCTGGAGCATTTCACCGAGATAGCGCTGATGCTTATCGCCTTCGGCATCGGCGAGCATATTGAGCTGCGCCGCCTGGGGGGTCTTGCCCGCCACGTAGGATATGTCAGTGTTGTCCAGGCCCTCGGTTCTTTTGTTTTCGTTTGCGGTGGAACGTATTTGACCGTCCTTCTGTTCAGCGGACCGGAGTCGGTCCCTGGGAATCCCATGGTCCCGGCCCTGCTGCTCGGCGCGATCGCCGTGGCGACCGCGCCGGCCACGCTTCTGCACGTGGTCCGGGAAACGGGCGCGCGGGGGTCGCTGACGACAACGCTGATGGCCGTGGTGGCAATGGTGGACGCCCTCGCCATCATGTTTTTCGGTACGGCCATGTCGGTTTCCCACCAGTTGATCGGCCAGGGCGGCGAATCCCTCATGCAGGCCGTGGCGGGGAGCGGTGGAGAAATCATTCTCTCCCTGGCCATCGGTCTGTCGACCGGAACGGTGATCGATTATGTCCTGAACCGGCTGCATAACCGGGGGGAAATGCTCACCGCCGGACTCGCCCTCCTGCTGCTGTGCGGGGAAACCACCCGGCTGCTGGACCTTTCGCCCCTGCTGGCCGGGATGGCCGCTGGCTTCGCCATCATCAACCGGGCGGAAAGGGATGTTCGCCTGTTCAGGATAATCAACGACTTTGAACCGCCGATTTATGTCCTTTTCTTCACCCTGGCCGGCGCTCACCTGGAAGTGGGGGCTTTGAAAATAGGAGGCTGGATCGGGATCGTGTATTTTATCGCCCGGCTGGCCGGCAAGTATTTCGGCTCCTGGCTCGGGGCGCTGCTGTCCGGAGCTTCCCCCGTCGTCCGCAACTATTTGGGCCTCGCCCTCTTTCCTCAGGCCGGAGTCGCAATCGGCCTGGTTATCCTCATCAACAGTGATCCGGCCCTGACTCCATGGGCGGTGGTGATCACGCCGGTTGTTCTGGCGGGAGTGGTTTTCTCGGAGTTGTTCGGTCCCTATTTTACCAGGTACGCCATTGAAAAGGCCGGGGAGGGAATGCAGTCGCGGAAGACTCCCGAATGCGGCGACCTGGGACCTTTTGCCTGCAAAATCTGGCTGCGCAGCCCGGAAGGGATCAGCCTGCACCCCTGGGACGGCGGCAGGCTGCTGCCCGCCGCCGTCCCCGACGGAGTGGTTGCCTTCGGCGTTCATCATTTCGCCACGGGCCGGGGCCTGGCACGGATCGCCACCTTTCTTGCCCATCATTATCACGCCCTGCCCATGTCGGTCAGGGTGTTGGACCCAGCCCGCATGGATGATTTCCGACACTCTGATTATGAAACCCTGTTTCTGCCGGAAGCCGATGAAGTGGCCAGCCTGGGGTATCCCCTGAAAAAGGAATTTGTTTTCGACAATCCGGTTTCCGGGGTATTGGCCGCTCTGGAACAGGAAAATATCCATGCTCTGCTGCTGGCGTATCCGGCGGGAAAAAACCCCCGGGCCTTTCACGGGACCCTGGAAAAGGTGGCCGCCAGGATAAGCTGTCCCCTGATCGCCGTTCGGTTCGTCGGCGGGTTCAAGACCGACCGGATCCTGGTGCCCTTTCTTTCCCCGACTGAACTGGGAGAGCTGCAGCCGATACTGGAAGCCATGGCCATGACCGTGCAGCCAAGCATAACCTTTTTCCATCTCCTCCATTTTGACAGCAGCAGGGAGGAGGTTCAAGCCTGCGACAGGGAGTTGCAGGACTGGCTGGCCGACAATTTTTTCGACATCCAGACCAGGCACATGGTGGAAGCCGCCGAGTCCCGCCTGGAGATGATCCTGCAAGAGGCGAAATACCATGATCTGGTGATCATGACGGGGGCAAAACGCTACGGACTGGAAAGACTCCTGCTGGGTTCCCTGTCAAACAGCGTTGTGCTGAATTGCGGGAAACCGGTGATGGTCGTTTATTCACCGGACGGGAGGAGCGGAACGCCCGGTGAATGAACCGGGCGTTGTTCCCGCCGTGGACGGAGTATATGATGGGCATTGAAATCGAACGGAAATTTCTGGTCCGGGGCACAGCCTGGCGGACCGGTGCCGCCGGGGTCCGGTGCTGCCAGGGCTACCTGAACCTTTCCCCGGCAAGGACGGTCAGGGTGCGGACTTGCGGCAGTCGGGGTTTTCTGACGGTCAAGGGACCGGTGCACGGCACGGCCCGGCGGGAGTATGAATACGAAATACCCGTTGCGGATGCCCGGGAAATGCTGGAAGAGTTGTGCGAGAAACCATTGATCATCAAGGACCGCTACACAATCGGCTATAATGGATTCATCTGGGAGGTGGACCAATTTCACGGGGAAAACAGCGGCCTGGTTGTCGCCGAGATCGAACTGGCGCATCAGGGACAGGATGTGCCCCTGCCGGACTGGATCGGCGGGGAGGTGACCGGCGACCATCGCTACGCCAACGCGTCGCTGGTGCGGCATCCCTATTCGCAATGGAAGGATTGAACGACGGCCCCGGGAAAAGTATTGCCTCCCGGGCCACAAGGGCAGGGGTTGAGCATGGCGGTTGAGCGGCCGGGTCCGTACGGCGGAGGGTTTGATCCGCATTTCAGTGTCTTTTACGACCTGATGAACTTCAGGGTCCGGGAGATTCTGCTCGTTGCCAGTCCCTACGACGCCTATATCATGGAGGAGGACGGCAGCCTGGCCCAGAGAATCATCAATGAGTACCATGGCCACAACCTGAGCAGGCCCCCGCGCATCACCGGGGTGTCGACCGTGGCGGAGGCCCGGGAGCTGCTGGAGCGGAAGAATTTCGACCTGGTGCTGGCCATGCCGAACCTGGGCGGGATGGACTGCAACACCTTCGGGGGCCATGTCAAGGAGCTCCACCCGGACATGCCGGTGATCCTTCTGACCCATAGCGCCCACGAAGCGCGGTCCCTCCGGCTTGAACGTTCTCCCTGCTCCATTGACGACATCTATGTCTGGGGCGGCGATG
>JALHJD010000284.1 GCA_022837185.1 Desulfobacteraceae bacterium | reverse complement strand
CGGCTTCGCCGCCATGGGGATCGGGGTCCCTGGCGCCATAGCGGCAAAGCTTGTTCATCCCCGGCGCAGGGTGCTGACCATAACCGGCGACGGCGGATTCATGATGAATTCCCAGGAGATCGAAACCGCGGTGCGCTGTCGGCTTCCCGTCGTCATCATGATATGGAACGATCAGGGATACGGGCTCATCAAGTGGCACCAGGAACGCCGCTTCGGCCGCAGCGGTCATGTTCGATTCGCCAATCCCGATTTTGTCCGCTATGCCGAGTCATTCGGGGCCAGAGGATACAGGGTGGGGAAGGCTGCGGAACTGCAGCCTGTCCTGCGGCAGGCCTTCGCCGATGATTCCGTCGCCGTCATCGACGTCCCGGTCGATTACACGGAAAACATGAAGCTCACGGAAAAACTCGGCAAGCTGATATGTCCGGTCTGAGTTCCTGTCCCGGCCATGAAACAGGCGGTTCGGCCCCAACCGGACAGCGGAACGGATGGAGAAACACCCGCGCATGTCATGAACCAGCAGACTGACAAACAGCCGGCGGCCGGAAGCGGCATGCCGGGCCGTTTTTTCAATCCCTTTTCAGGCAGAAAAGACCGGGTCGAGCGCAACCGCACCCTGCGGAAAAGGATAGCGGCGACAGTGTTGATTACCCTCATTGCCGCCGCCGTCGCCGCCTTCAGCACCGATTTTTTCATCCGCTTCCTCAACCATGCGAAGCAGAAGGCCACCACCAGGGATCTCGTCTTTGAAATCAACGCCTTCGTTCTCCATCATTTTACCGATGCCGTTCATTTCCTGGCCGGATCAAAGCATGTCCACGCCGTCCTGACGGGGCGGCAGCCGCCCGACAATGAAAACCTGGTCAGCGAGCTGGTCATGGTCCAGGGCCTGCTCGGGGTTTCCATTGTCTACGTCATGGACGGGGAAGGCACCGTTGTCGGCTGCTCCCCATATGATGACGGAAAAACCCTGACCGGCAACAATTATAAATTCAGGCCCTATTTCACCGAACCCAGCGGGGGCAGGGATGCCCGGTATGCGGCGATCGGCGTCACGACCGGGGACAGGGGTCTGTATTTCAGCGCCCCCGTTCGGGACCCTGGTTCGGGAACCTTCATCGGCGCCGCCGTCATAAAGGTTCCCATGGATTTTGTTGAAAAATATTTCAGCAACTATATCACGGATGAAGCCCTGCTTCTCTCCCCGGACGGAATCGTCTTTTCAGCCACCCGGCAGGAATGGCTCTACAAGGCGGCTCTGCCGCTGACGGAGTCGCGGAAGGCGCAGCTGATCTTGAGCCGGCAGTTCAGCGATGAACCGCTCGATCCCATGCCCTTTTATCTTGACGGAAACATTGTTCATGAAAACGGCAGGAGATATCTCGTTCATTTTGAACCGATTGAAATGTCCGGGTGGCGGATCGTCTCGCTGCAGCATGTCCCGTTTCCCGTTGTCACGGTCCTGGCAACCGCTGCTTTCGTCATTTTCTGCGGATGCATGGTTGTCCTGGGCTTTCTTTTCACCTACCGGGAAGAGATGCTTGTCGAGGTGGTCCGCCTCGGTCAGGAACGCAGCCGGAAGGTGGAGGAGTCGCGGCAGACGACGCAGCTCGAACTGGAAACGATCCTCGAGGCCAGCCTGGTCGGCATCGTCCTGGTGCGCGACGGGATCATCACCAGCGTCAATCAGACCATGTGCTCCATCCTCGGTTACCCGGCGCAGGAAATGATAGGCCAAAATGCCATGATGTTCTTCCCCGGCAACCATTCCTTCCGCACCTTTATTCACCGGTACGCCCGGCAGCTGGCCCAGCGGGACATCGAACATGTGGAGCAGTACCTGCGCCGGAAGGACGGAACACTGGTTCCCTGCTCCCTCAGCGGCAGGGCGATACTGCCCTCCGATCTGTCCAGGGGGGTGGTCTGGGTCATTGAGGACATCCGGGAGCGCAAAAAGGCGGCCAGGGAACTGGAGAAGGCCAAGGAGGCCGCTGAAGCCGCCAGCCGGGCCAAGAGTGAGTTTCTGGCCAACATGAGCCATGAAATCAGGACTCCGATGAACGGTATCATCGGCATCGCCGAATTCCTCCTGGACCGGGAGACCGACCCGGCCCGGCACAAGAAGCTTGAACTGATCCACACTTCGGCCCGCCGGCTGATGAAGGTTATCAATGACATTCTTGATTTTTCAAAGAATGAAAGCGAAGCGCTGGCCTTTGAGAACAATCCCTTTTCCCTGCGTGACCTGATGAACGAAGTGGTCAACAGTTTCTCCCTGCAGGCGGCCGACAAGGGAATAGTTCTCCAGACGGCCGTTGATGAAACCATCCCGAAAACCCTCATGGGCGATGAAACCCGCTTGGCCCAGGTCATGATGAACCTGGTGGGCAACGGCATCAAATTTACCGACCGGGGGAGCATAATCGTGCGCGCAAGCCGGGTGCAGGCCGCTGATCCGGATACGGCGACAATCATGTTCGAGGTGATCGATACAGGCATAGGCATTGATCGGGACAAGCAGGGGGCTGTTTTTGAAGCGTTTACCCAGGCCGATTCGTCGCATTCCAGAAAGTACGGGGGTACGGGCCTCGGTCTGTCAATATCGCGCCGCATTATTCAGCAGTTGGGCGCCGATATTCACCTGGAGAGTGAGCCCGGCCGGGGATCACGCTTCTGGTTCGTGCTGTCGTTTGCAAAGGGGCACAGTCAGGAACCGAGCCCGGAACGGGAAGAACCTGTTGCCGAACTGCCTCCGCCCGGGGTATCCTTTACCGGTCAGGTACTGCTGGCCGAGGACGATTTTATCAGTAGAACGCTGGCCCGCTCCCTGCTGGAGCAGGCCGGACTGCAGGTGACGACGGTTGCCAACGGATCCGATGCGGTGCGGGCCTGGCGCCAGGGTCGGTTTGACTGTATATTCATGGATGTCCAGATGCCGGAAATGGACGGCCACGAAGCGGCCGCCCTCATCAGGGAAGAGGAGCGGCGGCGGGGAGGGCATGTGCCGATCATCGCCATGACCGCCTGCGTCATGAAGGGAGACCGGGAAAAGTGCATCAGCGAGGGAATGGATGATTATATCGCCAAGCCGATCGAGCGGTCGGTCCTTGTCGGCATGCTGTACAGGCATCTGCCGCAGGCATCATCCTCCCCGCGTCAGGGGGAGGAGGGATAGATGACCGGCAGGCGCTTCCTTCTCTTTGTGCTGTTTCTGCTGCTGGCCGGAAGTGCTCTCTTCCTGCTGACGGACCGTCCGAAGAGCGTGATGGATCCCGCCCGTTTTCTGCCGGAGAACACCATTGCCTTCATTGACATCAAGAACCCCC
>JALHJD010000283.1 GCA_022837185.1 Desulfobacteraceae bacterium | reverse complement strand
CTGATGGACGGACTCGAATTTCTGCAGCGGATTAAGGAACGGGACCCGGATCTGCCGGTGATCATGATTACCGGGCATGGCGATGTGGACATGGCCGTGGTCGCCATGAAAAAGGGCGCCTACGATTTTCTGGAAAAGCCCGTGGATGAGGATGTCCTGCTGTCCTCCCTCTCCAGGGCCGTTGAAAAAATGCAGCTTGTCCTGGTCAACCGGGACCTGAGCCGGCGGCTGGAGCTTGCCAGAGAGAAGCGCGACCACTTCCACGGCCTCCTCGGCGTCCATCCGCTGATGCAGAATCTCTATGACGCCATCGAACTGGTGGCGGGAGAGGAATATCCCGTTCTCATCACCGGAGAGACGGGAACGGGCAAGGAGCTTGTGGCCCGCGCCATTCATGACCTGTCGAACAGGAAAGGCAGGCCGTTCGTCGCCGTCAACATGGGCGCCATACCCGAAGACATGCTGGAGTCGGAATTGTTCGGCCACGAAAAAGGGGCCTTTACGGGGGCCGGGCAGCTCAAGCTCGGAAAATTTGAATTTGCCGCCGACGGCACCCTCTTTCTTGATGAAATCACCACCATGCCCGTCAATCTCCAGGCAAAACTGCTTCGCGTCCTGGAGGATAACGCGATCATCCGGCTGGGAGCCAACAGATCCATCCCCATGCGGGCGCGGATCATAACCGCAACCAACACCGATCTCGGGCAGGAGCTGGAATCGGGCCGCTTCCGGCGGGACCTCTATTTCCGCCTCAATGTACTGCCGATAACCGTGCCGCCGCTCCGGGAGCGGCGGTCCGACATCCCCCTGCTGGTCAAATATTTCTGCGAGCAGTACGCCCGGGAGCACGGCCTGGAACCGGAGGTCATCAACGCCGGGATTCTGCAGGACATCTACCGGCAGGATTGGCCGGGCAATGTACGGGAGTTGAAAAACTACATCAAGAGATTATGCGTTTACGGGGGAAGCGGAGATGCGGCCGCCGGGGACCGGCAGCCGGAGTCGGCTTCGCTGCGCCAGGCCATGGACGAAGCGGAACAGAAACATATTGTCACCGTGCTGCGCATGTGCAAGGGTCAGATATCCGCCGCCCACAAGATCCTGAAGATTTCCAGGAAATCCCTGTACGACAAGATCAATAAGCACAACATTGACCTGGACGTCCTCCGCGGGGGCTGAAAACACCTGCTTCTTCCACCCTAATCCCCTTTCCGTTCAGGAACGTCCAGGCCCAGCGGCGTCAATATCTGCGTGGTAAAGCGGGCCTTTATTTCTTCTTCGGACTCCCGGCCCATGCCCGCGGCGATCTGCCTGATCGTTTCCGCCAGCCGGCAATTTTTGTCCCAGCAGGTTCTCCGGGCCTGCTCAATCAGTCCCCAGTCGCGGCTCTGCAGAAACGGCTCGAAGGCCTGCACGATCTCCGGAAACAGCTCCCGGCGCAGACCGGCCAGGAACCCCACATAAAACCCCAGGGAAGCATCCCTTCGCTCCCGGATGATAAAGCTGACCATGCCCCGGGGATGGGTGTCGGCCAGTACATCCTTGATGGAGCGGGACACGTACTCGATGGCTGAGTCCGGATAGGAGGAGATGATCCGTCTGAGGGTATCGCCGTCCAGAATGTCCTGCAGCCGTTCACCGACCTCGTGATGGATGAAAATCGGGATTTCCTCGTCAACGATGATATCGAGGCGGCTGCGGAAAGATTGCTGATCGAGCCGCCCCCCGGTGAGGATGCCGTATCGGTCCAGGGCATGGTGAAGGGAGGTCTTGCACGAGGAACGGATTTCCTGGACATGGTCCCAGAAAAAATAGCGCAGCGGTTCCCGCCGGATGGTAATGACCCCGTCCTGGAGCAGGGCAAAAGGGCTGGACAGCTCCCTGGCCAGTTCCCTGCCCACGATGATCACCGGACATCCCTCGACGAGTTCCTCCCCGATTTTTTCGCCCAGGAAAAAAATCGACTTCAGGGAGCGCCCGTACCCTGCTCCGTACACCAGAGCGGGATTATTAAGGAGCCGGTTGACCGATTCATGATCGTACGGATCCGCTTCCCGGCCGTTGATGACCAGCGGCTGATAGGAATCGTCAATAATGGTTTCCCAGTAGTTTTCCTTGGCCTCGATCCAGGAGAGCAGGTCAGGGGTTTCCGGTTCGTTCCAGGGTTCAATGCCGTGCTCCCACTTGTAGAGATTGCGCAGCTTGAGCACCAGGTTGCATATGGAATAGATGCCGTTGTCCCGGGCGTCCGAGATATCGCAATTCCGGCGGACTGTTTCTCTAACCGTGCTCTCTGTCATGATCCTTTCGTCAAGGTAGGTATACCATCGCCTCCATTGTTACGGCAGAAGAACTCCTCTCCTCCCATTTTCCTGCACCCGCCGCGGGTCTCTTCCGGACCATGCATCATTCCTTTTCATTCAACCGGCCGATATGGTACCTTCGGGCATGCGCATACAATTGTCCATACTCTGCCTCCTGCTGATCTTTCTCACCGGCTGCGAAGATACCGATCTCCGGCTGGTCGCCGGGGCGGGCGTCGACGCGGTTACGGCGCTGACCCTCTCCGATGAGACCGTCAGGGAACTTGCCGGGCGCGCCATAGCCCAGGCCGACAGCCGGCATGCCGTCGCCCCGGAGCACAATGCGTACGCCCGGCGGTTGCGGCGCCTGGTCGCCGAGGGCCCGGAAGCGGGCTTGCAGCTCAACTGCAGGATCTACCTGGACGACACGGTAAACGCTTTTGCCATGGCCGACGGCTCAATCCGCATTTACAGCGGCCTGATGGATATGCTCGACGACGGCGAACTGCGTTTTGTCATTGGACACGAAATGGGCCACATCGTCAAGAACCATGTCCGGCATAAACTTCAATTGGCCTATGCCGCCAGCGCCGCCCGCAAAGGACTTGCCGCCGCCGGGGGCTCCCTGGGCGATCTGGCCGCCTCGCTGCCCGGCGGTTTCGTCGAGGCCCTGATCAATTCCCGGTTCTCCCGGCTTGAGGAAAAAAGCGCCGACGACTTCGGTTTGCAGCTTCTCGTGCGGGAGGGGGACGATCCCGCCGGCGCCGTCTCCGCCCTGCGCAAGCTTGCCACGCTGGGAACACATCACACTTTTCTCTCCAGCCATCCCGAGCCAGGGGAGAGGGCTGACAGACTGGAGCTGCAGATTCAGGGCAAGGATATCCCCCTCGAGGAGAAACAGGGTCAACTCATCAGCAGGGTCCGGACCCTGCTCAGTGATCTGTTCTCGGCAGCCGCCGCCGTTCTCCGCGCCCTGCTGAACCTGTTCAAGGACGCAATGGGCACTGGATAGTTCCCCTCAATCATGGTAATA
>JALHJD010000282.1 GCA_022837185.1 Desulfobacteraceae bacterium | reverse complement strand
GCTGATCATGCCCCGGTCCGCCACGATGCAGAACCTATCGATACCGAACCGGCTGCGCAGTTTTTCCACCACCGGCAGCAGACTCTTGACGTCAGCGGTTGTTGCTTCTCACATTAAATTTCCCTGTTTTTCCTGATTATCTTGCTACACTTCTCTGATTATTTTGCTATCATCCCCCATACACATGATTACGGGTACAGGGGATGATTTTGCTGTCTGATCAGCTTAAAATGGAATATTCCTGTATTGCGGTTCGTCTTCCACCATGCACCCATCCTGCCCTGCGGTGAGAAGGCGGCAGTAGTCCCTGACCAGTTCCTGCAGTTCATCGATAAGGTGTGATAATTCGGCGAGAAAGATTATCTGGTCCTGTGCTGTCATTGTTTTTCCTCCTTATTACAAGAGCTCCGAGTCCGCCATTCTGACATGCTCGGCAGTTACGGTTTGCGATTTTTCCGCTGCCGCGGCGATCATGGCGCCGCGGGCCAAGTGATTGGCTTTTCTGAACAGACCTCCTGATCCCTGATGGACGGCAGTGACAGCCTGCTCGTCGAACGGCGAGGTATTCAAGCCGACGATGTTGAGGTGGTGGTTGAGATACTGTTCCATACCCTGGCGGTTGACGGCCTGCAGATGGCTCCGGGCGACGATCCGTGACGCCAGGGGGACGGCGGTCCGGTAGAGCAGGTTGTCGGCCAGATTGTTCTGCCCGGCAAGGACCACCGGCAGCCAGGGTTTGGAGTCCCCCTCGAACTGGATAATCGTATGCAGCTCGGCAAAGACATCGAGGCGCAGCAGGGAGGCCTCGTCAATGACCAGCAGCGGCTGCTGCTTTTTGCCGACCACCAGATCATGGATCTGTTGCCTGATCATCCTGGTCAGCACGGCTCGTGAGGAAGAAGCGGTGTTGCAGTCGAGTTCGGACAGCAGCTGCCGGTAGACTTCCAGGATCGAGCCGGCCGAGGCGGTAATCCACAGCGGTTTATATTTTGCCGGATGCAGTTGCCCGCAGCACCAGCGCAGGGCAGTGGACTTGCCGGCCCCCACCTCGCCGGTGACCAGGGCGATGGCGCCGAGCCTGACCGCATAATGAAGCCGCTCGTGGACCCCCAGGAGATCTTCGGTTCGGAGGATGGCGTCCAGTTCGAGGTCTGCGCCGAAGGGTTCCCTTGCCAGTCCGAAAAACGCGCGATATGCCATGGCCTACCCCCTTCCCATAAAGGGCAGCCGGCCCTGGCGGCAGGTATGCTTCTCGGCCAGCAGCTGGTCGCTATCCTTGTCCCGCTTTACCTGACAGTTGACCTTGAGATCGACGGGCCGCAGCAGTCCCTGCGACTGTCCCTGGTAATAAATCTCCACCCGCTCCGGCTTTTCTTCATGGTAGAGCAGGCTGACCTGCTCGCCGATCAGCCTGGTCGGGGCTTCATAGAGCCGGCCTTCGATGGTGACGGTCCGGTCCCTGGTCACCCGGCGGCGCACTTCCTTGCGGAAATGATCCTCCAGGTCGATGGGTGGCGACCTGACCAGCTCCACATGCCGGGCAAAACGGTTGAAGGGCGATTCGCCGGTGGAGGAATGGGTTTTGTGCTGATAATCCTGCTCCAGCCAGAGGGTGAAGCGGCTGTTGAGCTCTTCCAGGGTCCCGCCCGGGAAGGACGGCATAAACCTGCTCCGGACCGTCCGGAAAAAGCGTTCCACCTTGCCCCGCCCTTGCGGCGTATAGGGCGGGGTGTGGACCAGGGCCATGCCCAGCGAGGCGCAGACCCGCTCCAGGTGCCGGGAACGGAAGGCGGCGCCGTTGTCCACGTAGAGCTTGCGCGGCACCCCTCTGGTCATGAGCGCCCGCCGGAAAGCGTCCAGCCAGGAGGCCAGCCGCTCGGACAGGTAAAAGCCGCCATAAGGGATCAGCCGGGAATGATCGTCGAGAAAGGCGATAAGATAGGCCTTGCGTTTTCTGCCGGCAACGTCAACCGCGGGACCGTGCATGACATCGGACTGCCAGATATCATTGGGAAGCTCGGCCTCATAGCGGCGGCGGTCGGTCTTGGCGGCGGCCTGTCTGCCGGAGAGCCCCTCCCGCTGCAGGATGCGGTAGGCGGTGGACAGACAGAGTCTCACTCCCGGGTCAATCAGTTTTTTCTTTGTGAGCTCCTCCACCAGTCGGTTGACCGGCAGGTTCGGCTTCTCCTTGCGCAGCCGCACCAGGGCCAGCACGGTCTCTTCATCGACCTTCCGGCTGCGCCCCCGATCCGATCTGACGGCCGGATACAGCGATGCCAGCTCACGGCCGCTCCGCTCATACAGACGCAGCCAGCGACGGATGGTGCCGGCCGACACCCTGGTCCGGTTGGAATGTGGGATGTCCCAGCGCTGCGCGCTTTTCTGCCTGATTAAGCCGGTCAGCTCGCCCGGGTCCAGCCGGGATGAGATCAGTTCGCTGATCACCCCGAAACGAAACAGGGCAACTTCTTCCCGCTGCTTGTCGTTCATAAAACACCTCCTTGGGTATGGGTTGAAATGCCGGTTATCCGGCTTTTCCCCCTTAACACCCCTGAAGGAGGCTGGGCAGAGCTACAATACGGTAGGGTAGTTGGACATTGACTCTGTTCTTATGTAATTTTGCAGTGGTAACCGGGATTATGCCTTGACCGGCCAGCAGGTCAAAGCCCTGACAAATGCTGCCTGAAAACCAGAAGCCAAGCAGCATCCGGATCATTCTTCGCAAGCGCCGCCACCACATCCGCTGGCGGGAACAAGGCAAATCCGGGCGCCAGCGCTTCTTTTCCGCTCGCCACATCACGGCGGAACGAACTTCTTCAATGGAACTGCGAAAGCGCCTCCAGAAGCCTGCCGGACGTAGACGATGGACACTGCAGCAATGAGGACAATAAAGACGGCGGAGATAAAGACAATGGGGAAAGCGGGAAAAATATGCTTCAATAAAGCCATGCCACCAGAGTCCACCTCCGCAGCAGGGACAAAATAACGGCTTCGGCCAAGGATAATTTTTGCCAAGGCGGGCAATCTCCTTGACTGATGCCTGAACAAAAAGTACCAGTTGAATAACTCCTTTCAGGAAGGTTGTTTTCCTGGACGGAGGGGGTGGTGGATCTTTGCTGAGGTCCATCACCCCGTTTCTTTATAAATCAGGATGGATCAAGATCAATATAATCCAATTTCGCACTGGGACTCGTTAACAGATTCTGAAAAAAATAGCCCCTTTTTGTTCAGAGTTTTTGGGGATCAACAGCGGTGTTGCCGGGCCACATCTCGCAACAGATCGGCCGACCGGTATCGTCAAGGATTGCCCCGACCACCATCTGCCTGCGGTCGGACCGGTGATCCT
>JALHJD010000281.1 GCA_022837185.1 Desulfobacteraceae bacterium | reverse complement strand
CAAAAGGGGTATCGTGCGCCAGCGATTATTGCGGATATACGTCCAATAAGCCCGACGGCACCCCCACGCCCATGACGGATCTGGACCGGTTTCCCGACGCACTCAAGCCATCATGGAACAACCGCGGCATATCCGAAGGGATGAGCCCTTGCGTCTTTCTGAGCGGACCCCGGTGGAAGGCCTGGGAAGGCTGGCTGGCGGTCGGATTCCTGCGGGGCGCGCGCATAGAGCTTTTGCGGATTGATGCGGACGGCATGACGGCCGAAACAGCCATTGTCGCCGACCTGCCGGCAGAGCGCATGCGCTCGCTCGTTCCGGGACCGGACGGGGCGTTGTATGTCGCCACCGACGCAGGCGAAATATGGCGCCTGGAACGGGCCGGACAGTAACCGGAGCCGACTGGACCATTTCCTTGAAAGAGGCACGTCATGAAAGCAATGCAACGTAAGGGAACCGGCGGGCTCGACCGCCTGATAATGGTCGACATGGACGGGCCGGGTGCGCCCCGGGGGGGCGAAATCCTGGTGCGGCTGCACGCCAGCTCACTGAACTATCATGATTACCTGGTCGCCCTGGGGAAGATTCCCACCGCCGACGGACTGATCCCGCTGTCCGATGGAGCGGGAATCGTCGAAAGGATCGGGGAAGGCGTCAGCGAGTTTGCTGTCGGCGATCATGTTGTCTCCTGTTTTTTTCCTGAGTGGGAGAACGGCGAACCCGTATCATCCGGATTCGCCAGGACCCCCGGCGACGGCGTGGACGGCTATGCGCGGGAGTGGGTGGTGCGGCCGGCGAACTGGTTCACGCTCGCGCCCGGGAGTTACAGCCATGCCGAAGCGGCGACTTTGACCACCGCCGGTCTTACGGCCTGGCGCGCGCTAGTCGGCGATGGTCCCTTGAAGGCCGGTGAGACGGTATTGACCCTGGGGACGGGCGGAGTGTCGATCTTCGCCCTGCAGTTCGCCAAAATGATGGGGGCAATGACCATCGTCACTTCCTCGTCGGATGAAAAGCTGGCCCGTGCCCGCGCCCTGGGCGCCGACCATACGATCAACTACAGGCAGCATCCGAACTGGGCGGAGCAGGTTCTGGACCGGACCGGCGGACGCGGGGTTGATCACGTCATCGAAGTGGGCGGTCCGGAAACCCTGCCGCAGTCGATCAGCGCCTGCCGCGTCGGCGGACACATCGCGCTCATCGGCGTCTTGACAGGCTTTTCCGGCCCGGTGCCGACTGCGGTGCTGCTGGCCCGGCAAGTAAGGCTCCAGGGGCTGACGGTCGGCAACCGCAGGCAGCAGATCGAGATGATCCGCGCTCTCGATGTCAATAATGTGAAGCCGGTCATCGACAGGACCTTTCCCCTCCAGGATCTGATCGAGGCCTTTCGTTACGAGGAGAGCGGCGCCCATTTCGGCAAGATCTGCATTGACATCTGAATCGATGCGCGCCTGACGGCGGGAGACACGGAGGATGGACTCAATGCTCCACATAACGAGCGGCGACCTTGCGGGAAGAAATCTGGAAGAATCCGGGCTGCCCGGGGAAGTGTTTGTCTGGCACGACATTCTGTATGACGGTCCCCGGCGTCCCGGTTGGCCCGACGAAGAAACCCTCAACGCCCGGGCGGTTTTCCTGGAAGAAGTAACCGGGGGCGGACTGGACAAAGGGTTTGTTTTAGAGACGCTGCGCAATCAGTACCGCAGGCTGGCGGAGGCGGCGGCCGACAGACATATTGTCCTGTGGTTTGACGCCTGCCTGTTTGACCAGTCCATGCTCACCCATATCCTCACCTGCCTGCTCCGCCAGGGTGCGCGAAATGTAGAGCTGCTCTGTGTTGACGCATTCCCGGGAATCGAGCCGTTCCATGGGCTCGGGCAGATGCAGCCCGATCACCTGGCCTCCCTGTATGGCAATCGGCGGCCCGTCACCGATGCCCAGTTCCGGTTCGCTGTTCGAGTGGACCGGGCTTTTGCGGCCCAGGACAATGGCGGGTTGACCGAGCTGTCCCAGCTCACCGACGCTCCGCTGCCCTGGGTTCCCGCGGCCGTTGCCCGATGGCTGCAGGAGCGCCCCGACCCTGTCACGGGACTGGGACGGCTTGAATATCTTGCCTTGACCGCGGTTCGGGCAGGGTTTGAGACGCCGGACAAAATCTTCCAAGCCGCGGCGGCCGCTGACACGCCTCCGCAGTTCTGGGGAGACACAACTCTCTGGGGCAAGATCAACGCCCTGGCGGACCGTGAACCGCCGCTGGTGAGGATCGATGGTCCGGCGGCCAGACTGCCGCAATGGGAAAGCGGGGTTCCTCTCCAAGACTTCACCATCAAAGCACTGCCGGACAATGGCTTCCTGCATGGGGTGAGCTCAAACTTGGGCCGGGAGGATAAATGAGACGTTCATGAACCCAGCGATTGCCATCAGAAGCGAGACGGACGCCGATGCCGGCGCCATGGCCGAGGCGCGATAACCTCTCATTGAAAAAGGAAAAGGGGGGACAAATTTATTTTTTTGTCAAAGAATCCAGGAAAATAAACCTGTCTCCTTTTTGCCTCCTTATCTTATGGCGCCGCCACTGAACCGTCGTAGAACACTTCGCACACTCCGCCGGCGATAAGGTCCTTTCCCTTCATGAACAAATCGATCGCAGGCCCGGTCAGGGATTCGAGTATAGTAGGCCTCTCCACCACCGGATCCTGGAAGGCGCCGTTCATTGTTTGCTTTACCTTCACGCAGCCCCTGGCATCGATCAGCCCCACGATCACCTCATCGAAGCGGTCATTGACGAAATCGAGTCTTCCCTCAGCCTGCCGTCGACACCGACTTCCATTCCCAGGCCTTCCGAGGCGGCAGTTTCAATGCGGGACTTGCAGGCCTCCTCATCCACAAAAAGAAACAGGGCAGAAGAAACCAGGACAAGGAGTGTAATGAACCCGCCGACAACAAGGATGATGATTCTTAAAGGTCCGGACATTACTGGGGTACCAGTTCCACCCGACGGTTCCTGGCTCGACCCTCTTCCGTGGTGTTGACCGCCACCGGGGCAAGACAGGCAACCCCGTTTGCGGTGAGCCGACCCGCTGCAATTCCGAACTCCTCGGAGAGGACTGACACCACGGCCTCGGCCCGGCGTTTGGAAAGCCCAAGGTTCGAGTCATAGAGTTCGTTCTGGTAGTTGCGCAGCAGTTCGGTGGGACTTGCCTCGCCGGGCGATTCATACCAGATCGGCGTCAAGCCGCCTTCGAGCTTCAAGGGCGGCTCAACGAACTCCCGCCGCTTTGCCTCCAGGTCATAGCGCTTGAAGGTGGAGGTCTGAAGTTCATAGACTTCGAAGCGTTTGGAATCGCAGGCCACAATCTCTG
>JALHJD010000010.1 GCA_022837185.1 Desulfobacteraceae bacterium | reverse complement strand
GATTTTACCTTGAATCCCGACAGTTCGAGCTTGGATTGAGGCTGTGCCCAGGAAAAACGGCATTGCAGGCCCGGCTGACGCCGGGGAAGTTGGCAGTCGGCAGTTGGCAGTCTGAAGTTTGAAGCCTGAAGGCTGATCGGAGCAGATAAAAAGTCTGAAGAAAGTAGTTTCAGTGGGGCCAAGAACTCCAACAAGTGCAGGGGATTGCTGGGATCCAAAGCATCATTCCAACCTTCTGGCTTCACAGCTTGCCGGCTATGCCGGCCAAACTCCAAACTCCAAACTGGCGACTGCCGACTGCCAACTCCCGGCAATAGCCGGGTTAAAAATTGACCAACTCCACATCAAAGACCAGCCAGGCGTCGGGAGGGATGACCCCGCCGGCTCCCCGCGAACCGTAGGCCAGTTCCGGGGGAATGATGAGTATCCGTTTTTCGCCTTTTTTCATGGTCAGCAGTGCCTCGTCCCATCCCGGGATAACGCGGCCGATGCCGACCTGGAAAGAAATGGGCTCGCCCCGGTCCCTCGAACTGTCAAACTTCCAGCCGTTTTCCAGCAGGGTCCCGGTGTAGTGGGCGACGACCATGGCCCCCGGGGAGGGGGATTCGCCCTCGCCCTCTTTTTTAACGATATACCGCAACCCGGACTTGGTCCGCACGGCCTCGGGATATTTCTCTTTCAGGATTTTGGCTATTTTCTCCTGCTGCTCCTTGTGGGCCGCTTCTTTGTTTTCATTGAGGGAGTTCATGATTTCATCGAAGGCCGCCTGGTCGGCCTGGAATTCCTTCGCTTCCTTGCCGACCCGGATGATTTCGACTTTCTGCATGATGTCGCCCTGAACAACGGCGTCGACCACCTCCTGGCCGCTGACGACCTTGCCGAACACAGTGTGCCTGCCGTCAAGATGCGGCGTGGCCAGATGGGTAATGAAAAACTGGCTGCCGTTGGTATTCGGCCCGGCATTGGCCATGGACAGGATTCCAGGGGTGTTGTGTTTCAGGGAGGGAACGATTTCATCCGGGAACGTGTAGCTCGGTCCGCCGGTGCCGGTTCCCAGGGGATCGCCGCCCTGTATCATGAAATCCTTGATCACACGATGAAATTTCAGGCCGTCGTAAAACGGAGTCCCGGTGGGCTGGTCAGCCCCGCCGAGCACCTTGGTCCCCTCCGCCAGGGAAACAAAGTTGATGACCGTCAGGGGCGTTTCCTTGTAAAACAGGCGCAGAAGGATTTCTCCCTTGTCGGTGATTATTTTGGCGTACAGACCGTCGTTGAGTTGTTGTTCCTGAGCCATGGGGGTTTCTCCAGAAAAGGCAAAAAAGAAAGTCAGAAAAAGAACAGGCAATATCGTTCGCATAACTGCTTCACCTCACATTGTCCTGCCGGCCGGTGGGGGCCAAGGTTGAGCCGTCGGCGCGAATGGCGGCGGTTCGCCGGGCACCCTTCAGAGGCCGTCACTTGGGAAAAATAGATGTTCAGGGCTTGCATACAAGGCATCATGGTCGTTGTCAAGGAAAACCGGGATGAATTTTCCCGCATTGAGCCCTTCTTTGTTGACTCCACAAGTGAATCAAGGTTAAATAAGAAATTTGTGTGCTGAATAAACAACCAGGTAATCAAACAGGAAATTTCTTTGCTCTATTGGCTGTATCGACTTATCGGGTCCGCGCTTTTTTTCCTGTTTTATCCAATTCTTCTCCTGATCATCCGATTTCAGTCACATGACGGGCCGGGACTGCGGCAGCGAATCGGCCTTGTCCCTCCCCTTGATCCGCCGGGAAAGGGATGTACCGCCAGGGTCTGGATACATGCCGCCTCCGTCGGCGAAGTGGGAGCGGCCTCCGTGTTGATCAGGGAGCTTGCGGCAGCAGGAGAGGCCCTTGATTTCGTTGTCACGACAATGACTGTCGACGGGCTGCGGGTCGCCGGAAAAAAGCTGCCGGAGCATGTCAACTGCCTGCTGGCGCCGCTGGATGTTCCCTGGGTCGCCCGCCGGGTCATCAACACTATCCGGCCGGACATCTATGCCTGTCTGGAAACCGAATTGTGGCCCGCCCTGCTTGCCGAGCTGCGTAAGGCGGGCGTGCGGGCGGTACTGCTGAACGGCCGCGTTACCGAACGTTCGTTCATCTGGTATGCCCTTGGCCGCAGTCTTTTCGGGCCCCTGCTGAGCGGGTTTTCCGAGATAGCGGTTATTCGCGGGGAGGACGGAGAGCGCTTCACCCGTCTCGGAGTTGACGGCGGCCGCATCCGGGTCACCGGCAACATGAAATATGACTTCCCCGACGAAGACACCGAAGTCGTCAGGCGGAAGTACCGCAAAATTCTCCGGGTCGGGGGCGAGGAGGTTTTCGTCTGCGGCTCGACCAGGACGGACGAGGAAAAAATTCTCCTCGACGTGTACCGGCAGCTGGCGGCGCTGCGGGACAGAAAGGTGGTATGGGTCATCGCCCCCCGGCACCTGAAAAGGCTCCCGGAGGTTCTGTCCCTGCTCACGGACCGCGGCCTGGGCTATGATCTGTACACCGAACTTGCCGGCCGGGGCAGAAGCCACGACGTTGTCGTGGTTGACTGTCTCGGGGAGCTGTCTCGGCTGTACAGCGCCGGCGATTATAATTTTGTCGGCGGCAGCCTGGCGGACCGCGGCGGGCACAATATCATGGAGGCCGCCCGCTGGGGCAGGCCGGTATATTATGGCCGCGGCCTGAAGGATTTCAGTGACGCCGCCGACTTGCTCGAACGGTACGGCGCGGGATTCCGAATCGCGGACGGGAATGAACTGGCCGCCGTGATCCTGGGGCACATGCGGGAAAGGACCGCCTATGAACAGGCCTGCCGCAATGCGGTCAGGGCCGCGGCCACGCAGCGGGGGGCCGCGCGCAAACAGGCTTCCATCATTTTGGGGTTGCTTGAAGAAAAAAGGGAAAACTGAAGCAGAGTGGGACATCCATGAAAGCGTTAATCGGCCTGGAGGACGGGACGGTGCTTGCCGGCCGTTCTTTCACCGGAAAAGGCGAGGCAATCGGTGAGATTGTCTTTAATACAAGCATGAGCGGCTACCAGGAGGTGTTGACCGATCCCTCCTATGCCGGCCAGATGGTGACCATGACCTATCCCATGATCGGCAGCTACGGGGTCAACGCCGAGGACATGGAATCGGCGGCCGTCTATCCCCGCGCGTTTCTGATGCGCGAATACCAGGCAGTTCCCAGCAATTTCCGCTCCACCGGCACCCTGGCGGACCTGCTGCGGCAATACAACATACTCGGGGTCAGCGGCCTCGACACCAGAAGACTGACCCGGATCATCCGGACCAGGGGGGTCATGAAGGCGGTCGTCTCCACCGAAGATCTGGACGGGGAATCCCTGGTCCGGCGGGCAAGGGAATGGCCTGGGCTGGTCCGCGACATGGTCCGGGAGGTGACCGCGGCCGGCCCGTACCGCTGGACGGATCGCGGCCGGGAGGAGGGACTCGGGTTCGGGGAGGCGGATGCGGGCAGGCTGAAGGTCGTCGCCTTTGATTACGGCATCAAGTACAATCAGCTGCGCATCCTCGTCCGGCGGGGCTGTACGGTCCAGGTCGTGCCGGCCGCAACAGCGGCTGCCGACGTTCTCGCCCTCCGGCCTGACGGGGTTTTTCTTTCCAACGGGCCGGGCGACCCGGCGGCCATCGTCGGCGTGGTCGAAAATGTCAGAGCCCTGCTCGGCACGGTGCCGATATTCGGCATCTGCCTGGGCCACCAGATGCTCGGTCTCGCCTACGGCGGGACGACCTACAAGCTGAAGTTCGGCCACCGCGGCGGCAATCAGCCGGTCAAGGACCTGGCCACCGGCAGGGTGGAAATCACCTCCCAGAATCACGGGTATTGCGTCGATCCGGCCTCCCTGCCCGACGACATCGAAGTGACCCACATCAATCTCAACGACGGCAGCCTGGAGGGCATGCGGCACAAAAGGTTTCCGGTTTTTTCCGTGCAGTATCATCCGGAGCACGCGCCCGGTCCCCATGACGCCGAGTACCTTTTCGACCGGTTTGTCGACTTGATGCGCCGGGAGCAGAACAGATAGACGACGTCACCCAGAATCCTCAAACCCGGTTTTGCGAAATGCCAAAGCGAACAGACATCCATAAGATTCTCATCATCGGTTCCGGCCCGATCATCATCAGTCAGGCCTGCGAGTTCGACTATTCCGGAGCCCAGGCGGTCAAGGCCCTGAAGGAGGAAGGGTACGAGGTTGTCCTCATCAACTCCAATCCCGCTACCATCATGACCGATCCCGAACTGGCCGACCGGACCTACATCGAACCCATCACTCCCGAATATGTGATCAAGGTGATCGAACGGGAGCGGCCCGACGCCATTCTCCCGACTCTCGGCGGGCAGACCGCCCTGAACACCGCCATCATGGTGGCCGAAACCGGCATCCTGGAGAAATACGGGGTGGAGATGCTGGCGGCGGATATCGATGTCATCCGCAAGGCCGAAGGCCGTGAGGAATTCAGGGCCGCCATGAAGAAGATCGGCCTCAGGGTCCCCGAGTCGGCTATTGTCCATTCCCTTGACGCGGCGATGGCCGCCGGCGGGGAGATCGGCTTTCCCGTCATCGTCCGGCCGAGCTTCACCCTGGGCGGGACCGGCGGCGGGGTGGCCTACAACAGGAAAGAGCTGCAGGAACTGGCGGCCGCCGGCCTTGATCTTTCCATGACCCACGAGATCATGCTCGAACGCAGCCTCCTGGGCTGGAAGGAATACGAGCTCGAGGTGATGCGGGACCGCAACGACAACGTCGTCATCATCTGCTCCATCGAGAACATGGACGCCATGGGGGTGCATACCGGCGACTCGATCACCGTCGCCCCGGCCCAGACCCTGACGGACCGGGAGTACCAGGACATGCGCGACGCGGCCATAGCCATAATCCGCGAGATCGGCGTCGCCACCGGCGGCTCCAACGTGCAGTTCGCGGTCAATCCCGTTGACGGCGAGCTGATGGTCATCGAGATGAACCCCCGCGTGTCCCGTTCCTCGGCCCTGGCCTCCAAGGCCACCGGCTTCCCCATCGCCAAGATTGCCGCCAAGCTCGCCGTCGGCTACACCCTGGACGAGATCAGAAACGATATCACCAGGGAGACCTACGCCTCATTTGAGCCGACCATAGATTACTGCGTGGTCAAGATTCCGCGCTGGACCTTTGAAAAGTTTCCCCAGGCCGAGGATATCCTGACCACCGCCATGAAGTCCGTGGGCGAAACCATGGCCATCGGCCGCACGTTCAAGGAAGCCTTCCAGAAGGGCATGCGCTCGCTGGAAACCGGGCGCATGGGGTTCGGTTTCGACGGCCGGGAGGAGATGCAGGACCTCTACCCGGACGACCTGGAGGGCGGTCTGATCAGACCCAACTCCAGGAGGGTCGCCTACCTGTTCGAGGCGCTGCGGCGGAACATGGACATTTCCCGGATTTATGCACTCAGCGGAATCGACCCCTGGTTCCTGGTCAACCTCAAGGAAATCGTCGACGAGGGCATGGAGATACACAACAGGGGATTCACCGGCCTGGACCGCGAGTACCTCTACCGGGTGAAGCAGTTCGGCTTCTCCGATGTTCAACTGGCGAAGCTCACCGGCACCTCCGAGGACGACATCCGCGGCCTGCGCCGCAAGAACGGCGTCGAACCGGTGTTCAAGCTGGTGGACACCTGCGCCGCGGAGTTTGAGTCCTATACGCCGTATTATTATTCGACCTACGAGGAAGAAGACGAGGTCCAGGTCTCCGACCGCCGCAAGATAATGATCCTCGGCGGGGGGCCCAACCGGATCGGCCAGGGCATCGAGTTCGACTACTGCTGCGTGCACGCCTCCTTCGCCCTGAAGGAGATAGGGGTCGAATCGATCATGGTCAACTCCAATCCGGAAACGGTGTCCACCGATTACGACACCTCGGACAAGCTCTATTTCGAACCGCTGACCAGGGAGGATGTTCTGGACATCATCGAGCGGGAAAAGCCCGACGGGGTCATCGTCCAGTTCGGGGGCCAGACCCCGTTGAACCTCGCGGTTCCGCTGGACAGGGAGGGCGTCAGGATCATCGGCACGCCGCCCGATGCCATCGATCGGGCCGAAGACCGCAAACGCTTCCAGCAGTTCCTGCAGAAGCTCGGACTGCGCCAGCCGGACAACGACACGGCCTTCAGCCTGGAGGAAGCCCTGGCCGCGGCCGAACGAATCGGGTACCCGGTGGTCATGCGGCCTTCCTACGTCCTGGGCGGCAGGGACATGCGGATTGTCTACAATGAACAGGGCATCCGCGATTTCATGCAGATCCCCGGGATTGCGCATTCCGAACATCCCGTGCTCCTCGACCAGTTCCTCAAGGACGCCGTTGAAGTCGATGTCGACGCCGTATCGGACGGGACCATGACGGTCATCGGCGGCATCATGGAGCATATCGAGGAGGCCGGGATTCATTCCGGCGACTCTGCCTGCGTGATGCCGCCGCACACCCTGTCCGGGGCCGTGATCGAGGAGATCACCCGGGCCACCAGGGCCATGGCCGCGGAACTCGGGGTAATAGGGCTGATGAACGTTCAGTATGCCGTGAAGGACGAGATCCTCTATGTGCTGGAGGTCAATCCCCGGGCTTCCCGGACCGTCCCCTTTGTCAGCAAGGCGACCGGGGTGCCGCTGGCCAAGATAGCCACCAAGGTGATGATGGGCATGTCCCTCCAGGATCTCGGCTTGACCGAAGAAAAGAAAATCAGTCACTGGGCGGTCAAGGAGGCGGTGTTTCCGTTTGACCGGTTCCAGAACGTCGATACGCTGCTCGGACCGGAAATGAAGTCCACCGGCGAGGTCATGGGGATCGATGCCAACCTCGGCCTCGCCTTTGCCAAGGCACAGCATGCCGCCGGCCAGAAACTTCCCCTGGCGGGACAGGTCTTTGTCAGTGTGCGGCATGGCGATAAGGACGCCGTTGTTCCCGTGGCCCGGGATCTGCGCGATCTCGGCTTCACCCTCCTCGCTACCAGGGGAACGGCCGCCCGCCTCAGGCAGGCCGGCATGGAATGCATGGAGGTCAACAAGATTTCCCAGGGCCGGCCCCATATCCTGGACATGCTGATGGACGGCAAGGTGCAGTGGATCATCAATACTTCCTCCGGTTCCCGGACAACGGAGGACTCCTATACCATCCGCCGGGCGGCGCTGGATTATCATATCCCCTACAGCACGACCATTTCCGGCGCCTGTTCAATGGTGCAGGCCGTGGAGACGTTGCAGCGCGAGAGGGCCGGAGTCAGGACGGTGCAGGAATTCTCCGCCCGGGAGAGAGAGCCGCGGCCGGGACTGGACATTACCGAAAAAGGAATTACAATGTAAAAGAATATATTGTAGTATACGATGATATTTCATCCTTCAGGAGGAATGATTGAATACATTTTATAAGAATCTAAGTATGTGGCTGATCATAGGCCTGACCATGATTCTGCTTTTCAACGTGTTCAACAAGCCCCAGGGGCAGAGCAGCCAGATGACCTACAGTGAATTCTGGTCAAGCGTTGAATCGGGGATCATCAGCCGCGTGACCATCCAGGGAGAGAAAATCCTCGGCACGGGTCAGGACGGACAGCCGTTCATGACAGTCGCGCCCGGCGATGCCGAACTCATTCCCATGCTGCGGGAATCGGGAGTCGACATATCGGTCAGGGAACCGGAGGAGACCCCGTGGTACTTCACGGTGTTTGTCTCCTGGTTTCCGATGCTCCTGCTGATCGGCGTCTGGATATTTTTCATGCGGCAGATGCAGGTCGGCGGCAAGGGAGGGGCGCTTTCCTTCGGCAAGACCCGGGCCAGGCTGCGTGAAGGCGGCGAAATGAAGGTGACCTTCAAGGATGTCGCCGGCATAGACGAAGCCAAGGCTGAACTTGAGGAAATCATCGATTTTCTCCGGGATCCCCATAAATTCACCAAGCTCGGCGGCCGCATCCCCAAGGGGGTCCTGCTGGCCGGGGCGCCCGGAACCGGCAAGACCCTGCTGGCGCGGGCCATTGCCGGGGAGGCCGAGGTACCGTTTTTCACCATCAGCGGTTCCGATTTCGTGGAAATGTTCGTCGGCGTCGGCGCCTCGCGGGTGCGCGACCTGTTCATCCAGGGCAAGAAGCATGCCCCCTGCATCATTTTCATCGATGAAATTGACGCTGTCGGCCGCCATCGGGGGGCCGGGCTGGGCGGAGGCCACGATGAACGGGAGCAGACCCTGAACCAGCTGCTGGTCGAAATGGACGGCTTTGACGCCAACGAAGGCGTCATCATCATTGCCGCCACCAACCGGCCGGACGTGCTGGATCCGGCCCTGCTCCGCCCGGGCAGGTTCGACCGCCAGGTGGTGGTGCCGGTTCCCGATATCAAGGGCCGGGAGAAGATCCTCGAAATATATGGTCGGAAGACGAAGCTCGCCCCCGATGTCGACCTGGGGGTCATTGCCCGCGGTACACCCGGTTTTTCCGGTGCCGACCTGGAAAACCTGATCAACGAGGCCGCTCTGATGGCGGCCCGGGCCAACGAGGATGTGGTGACGACGCAAACACTGGAGCTTGCCAAGGACAAGATCCTCATGGGTGCCGAGCGCAAATCGATGATCATCAGTGAAAAGGAAAAAGAGGTGACGGCCTTCCACGAAGCGGGCCATGCCCTGGTGGCACGGCTCCTGCCGGATACCGATCCGATTCACAAGGTGACCATTATCCCCCGCGGCAGGGCGCTGGGCCTGACCATGCAGCTCCCCATCGACGAGAAATACACCCATTCCAAGGATTATCTGGAAAAGTCCATCTGCATTCTTTTCGGCGGCAGGGTGGCCGAGCAGTTGGTTTTCAACGAGATCACCACCGGCGCCGGCAATGATCTGGAGCGGGCGACGGAACTGGCCAGGAAGATGGTCTGCGAGTGGGGCATGAGCGACGAGCTCGGCCCTCTGACCTACGGCAAAAAAGAGGAGCAGATTTTTCTCGGCCGGGAAATTGCCCAGCATCGGGATTACAGCGAGGAGACAGCCAGAAAGATCGATGATGCGGTGAAAGGGATCGTCCTGGATGCCAGGGACAAGGTTACCGGGCTGCTGAGCGAGAATTTAGAGATCCTCAAAGCCATCGCCCGGGAACTGCTGGTACGGGAAACGATCATACTTGATGATATAGATCGGATTATCCAGGAGCACAAGGAAGGCACCGCGGCTCCTCCACCTGAGGAGATTCCGCAGGAGCCGGGACAGTCCCCCGTCCAGCCGGGGTAATTGATTCCAGCGGATTTTTTTCCTGGAGAAGCCGGTACGGTTCTGATCCCTGGTCGGGGTACCAGCCGTTGTCGGATAATCACCATGAAAAGGCACGGAGAAGGCTCCTCCGTGCCTTTTTTGATTTGAGCAGGAAAGAGAAGAATGGAAACAGGAACGCAGACCAGGGTGATGGGCATTCTCAATATCACCCCCGACTCTTTTTCCGACGGCGGCCTGCTGTTCGACAGGGAAGCCGTCGTTGCGCATGTGGGGAACATGATCGCCGCCGGGGTCGACATCCTCGATGTCGGCGGCGAATCGACCCGGCCCTTTGCCGAGCCGGTCTCCGTCGAGGAGGAGATCGGCAGGGTAGTCCCGGTTATTCAGCTCATCAGGGAAATGTCGGGCCTGCCCGTTTCCATTGACACGAGAAAGGCGGCGGTCGCCGAGGCGGCGCTGGCCGCGGGTGCCACCATGGTCAACGATATCAGCGCCCTGCGCCACGATCCGGCCATGCTCGGGGTGGTGCGGAGCTACGATGGGCCGGTCATCATCATGCACATGCAAGGCACCCCGGAAACCATGCAGATCCAGCCGCACTATGACGATGTCGTCGGCGAGATAACAGCTTTTTTTCACGAAAGGACCGGCTGGCTCGAACAAAACGGGATCAGCCGGAAGCGCATTGTCATCGATCCTGGCATCGGCTTCGGCAAGACCGTGGCCCACAATCTGACCATTCTGCGGAACATACGGGCCTTCAAACAACTCGGCTGCCCCGTGCTGATCGGCCACTCGCGCAAATCGTTCATCGGCGGAGTGCTTGGTCTCGACGTGGGGCAGCGGGACTGCGCCACCGCCATGCTGTCCCTGTACTGTGCCCTGAACGAAGCCGACCTGGTGCGGGTCCATGACGTTGTATTGTCCCGCCAGGCGGTGCTGCTGGCCCAGGCCCTGAAAACGGCCGGGTCCTGAAGGGAAGGGATGGAAAGGATTTTCCGACGGGTGCTGCAGACGGGTCAGCGCTCCTGCTACGATGAGCGGGGGACCGAGGTGGGGTGCGCCGGCAGCGGCCAGGACGCGGAATACCGCTGCGGCCTGGAATGGCCGGATCCGCGTTTCAAAACGGCGGGTGAAACGGTCGAGGACCGATTGACCGGTCTTGTCTGGCCGATCAATGCCAACCTTGCCGGCTTCCCGCTGTCCTGGACGGAAGCGCTTGATTTTGTCGCCGGGATGAACGGCAGGACTGCGTTCGGTCACGCGGACTGGCGCATGCCGGACAGGCGCGAACTCCGCAGCCTGATCTCCTACCAGACCAGGCGGCCCGCCCTGCCGGAAAATCATCCCTTTGTCAATGTTGTCCTGAACTGGTACTGGACCTCGACCAGCGCCGCGATCAACCCGGCCTATGCCTGGTATGTGCACATGGACGGCGCCCGCATGTTTTACGGGGGGAAAAATCAGTTTTCCCTTGTCTGGCCGGTGAGGGGGGCAAGCGAAGTTCTGCCGGCGACGGGCCAGGAAGCCTGCCACGATGCGCAGGGCAGCGGCATTCCCTGTCCGGACGAGGTCCGGGACGGGGCTGGGCTGCCCGGGACGGCGTGGCCCCGGGAGCGGTTTGTCGTGGAGGGAGCTGTGGTGCTGGACCGGCTCACCGGTTTACGGTGGCTGCGGCACGCCGCGCTCTCCGAGGGGGAGGTGAGCTGGCCGGAAGCGCTCAGGCTGGTGGCGGAATTGAATGGACGTGACGGGAATGGGGCCAAGGACTTTCGTCTGCCCAACATCAATGAGCTGGAATCGCTGGTGGACTGCTCAACCCATTCGCCGGCCCTGCCGCCGGGGCATCCTTTTGAACAGGTGCGGGAGACGTACTGGTCGTCAACCACCAGCTGCTATGAGCCGGATTGGGCCTGGGCCCTTTACCTGACCAAAGGGGCATTGGGCGTGGGGATCAAGCGGGGCCGGAACTTCCACGTCTGGCCGGTGCAGGGCGGCTGTTCCGGCCTGGGATGAAACGTCTGCGGACCGATTTGTCCCGTACGGCCTGACCGAGCCGCCCAGGTGTCTCCCCGCCCCGTCCGGCCGCGGCCGCTACGGATGGGTGGCAGGCAGGCCGGCGGAGTTCACCGGGGAACTCAGCTCAACCTCGAGTTCCAGTTCCTTGTCCGGCAGCAGAACCTGGGAGCGCAGCACCCTGATTCTGACTGTGTCGCCCGGCTTCCTGTCCAGCAGAATAATCTTCAGGTCGTCGACAGTCTCAACCGGCTGGCCGTCAACGGCAAGAATGACATCATTTTTGACCATTCCCGCCTCTCCGGCATTGCCGTGCGGGCTGATCTGGATGACGCGCACCCGGGTCCTCTCCGGGGTTTCCTCGACTTTCTGCACCTCCAGCACCACGCCGACCTTGGCCGGCGGTGGAAGCTCTATGGCCCTGGTATAGAGCAGATAATCGACGAGGTACCCTGTTTCCCGCCCGGTGTTGTTATGGCTGACGCTGGACAGAACGGCCTGGGGCACATCGATCCTCCGCGCCACCCTGGGGGGGATGGCGGTGTCCTTGTATACATGGCCGTTGCCGGCAATGACCACCATCCGCTTTTCCGGGTTGGCGCGAAGATATCCGGCAATGGTCTCGGCCATGGCTTCGTCCCAGATTGACTGCGCCTGGATAAACCCGCCCAGGTGCATGTTGTTGGCATTGTTCTGGTTGTGCGATGAAAATGCCTGGGACAGTCGTTCCCGGTATCCGGGTATGTCAAGTTTCCGTTCGAGGGGCAGGTCGTCGAGGAAGTCCTCCTGCAGTCCGTCAAGACTGCCCTCGCGGAAGACATGGCTGACAATCGCCTTATCGATGTTCAGGCCGATGACCGGTATGCGGTGCAGCCTGGCATATTCAATGATCTCGCGATACAGCCTGTAATCATAGCCCCAGGCCGTGAAGTAGTCGGCTTCCTTAAGGAATTCCATTTCCGAGGTGATGGTTCCGTTGATATAGCGGTCCAGTGCGTCCTGGGCGGAGCGGGGGAACATTTCCATGCCGATGGCCAGGGCGGGATTTTCCTGGTGGAGGGCCTGGATGACCTGCAGTTGGGCGATATGGGTCCCCATGTCGGTATGGATCTCCCCGAAATAGACGACCCGGTTCTGCTTCAGCTCCGCGATGATATCGTCAAAGGAGCGGATATCGGGCACCCGGACGCCCTCCGGTCCGGGAAACAGTTCAATCTCTATCCCTGCAGCGGTTTCGGCCGTACTTTGTTCCCGGATGCGGCCGTCGACAAAATACAGATAGCCGTATTTGCCGTAATGGCTCAGTTTCCGTGCAACGGCGGCCGTCTGGTCCGCGGAGGACGAGGTCACCAGTCCCATGACCTGCCCGGGTTCGAGGGGATTGGCGCGCATATCCAGGGTGAAGCCCTCGGCGGCATGGCCCGGGTCGGCAAACAGTCCCAGGCTTTTCGACGAGGGACCGAGGAAAAGAAAGCTGCCCTGCGCCAGCTCCGGCGATTCGAGTTCGTCAACCGCAGTGAGTTCACAGCCCATTTCTTCCAGGACCGGGAGCAGCGGGGCGTAGATGCCGGATTTCTCTTCGGGGGGGAGAATCGCGGTTTTGCTCCGCGCTCCCATGAACCGGGACCAGGTGGGCGGAGTTTCCTTCGCCGTCAGGGCCCGCATGAGATCATAGCCCGGATCGATGGTCATCGCCGAGGGGATGTCGTCGACGGTGATCTGTACCTCGTCGCTTTCGCCTGATACCCTGACGGTGTGCATTGATTCGCCGGACCTTGTTCTGACGGCCACCGGAACATCGAGGTCGTAGGGTTCATCGGTCTGCTGCCGCAGGGTGAAGGTGATGACGGACCTGCCCTCTACCTGGCTGACATCGATGGCATAGGGGTCGGGCGCCAGCACGGGTATATCGCTGCGGGTCAGCCACTGCTCGAAAAAGGGGGCGAGGTCCTCCCCGGCAACGGCGGAAAAGCTCTTTTCCAGATCCTCCCAGCCGGCGCGGTCATGGCGATTGGCAAGATAAAACTGCCGCAGGCCGGCAAAAAAAGATTCTTCACCCAGGCGGCGGAGCAGCATATGGAAAACCATGGAGGACTTGTCGTAGCCGATGGCCCGCACCTGCCGGGCCATCGGCTGCGAATCGCTGGCATTGGCGAATTGTTCCAGGGGCATGGTATTGTCGGCGTGGACGTAGGAAGCGTAGCGGATCAGCTGGTTTTTCCGGTAGTCCGCCCCTTCGCCGGCATCTTCGGCATACAGGCGGTCGGCCAGGTAGGTGGTCAGTCCCTCGACCCAGTTGCCGCCGGCCTCGGGCAGACGGACGCTGTTGCCGAACCAGGAGTGGAGGACCTCATGGCCCAGGGAGGTGTCGGTGATGAAGGGCAGGCGGACCACCGCCTGGCCGAGCAGGGTGAACGTCGGCATGCCGTAGCCGGTCGGCAGGCGGTTTTCAACGATGCTGTACCGGTCGTACGGGTAGGGGCCGATCAATTCCTCGTAACGGGTGATATAGGCGGCGGTCTTGTCAAGGTATTCGTCGGCCAGGTCGAGGTCTTCCTGGAAAAAGAAAGCCGCCAGCTTGACGCCGCCGGCCGTCTCCCGCTGTTTCACCGTATACGGCCCGGCAACAAAGTGTATGGAGCGGACCGGATGAGCGAAGGTTGAGGAAAAGTAGTTCCCGTCGCTGCCCTCCTTGCCATAGGTCGAGGTCTCTCCCTCGGATACGGCGGTGAAACTATCGGGCAGCAGCGCTTCCAGCCGATAGATCATGTCCCGGTCGGGCAGGGGGTGCCAGAGCCCGGCCAGGGTAATGCCGGCGGGGGAGATGAGATTATCCCCTGCCCCGTGCCGGGGGACGATCAGCGACCAGGAGACATACAGTGTCTGGACTGTGTCCGCCGCCGGAACGGTAAGGGTGTTGGCGGTGGAAGGCCGGAGTGCGAGCGGGGTCTGGCCGGCTCTCTCCAGGAGGGCTCCGGAAACATCAAGTTGGCCGCAATGGAGGGTGAGGGGCGTGTCCGGCGGCAGAACGATGCGGGCGGTGCCGGTCATGGACCGTTGCTCCGGGTGGAAGGAGACATTGATGGTATTTTCCGGCAGCGCGGCCTCATCGGCGCGGGCCCGTTCGCCGTGGAGCAGGAAGAAGACCGCCAACAGTGCGGCGAGCAGGAGGCAGCCGGAAGCAGGGGAGGAAAATGAGCTGAAGGACATGGTATTTTTTCCTGATGTGCGTTGTGTGAAAATGGATAAAAGTTCCATCTATTTTAACCATTATTCCCAAAAAGAAAAGGTCCGGGGGAGCGATTGCCTCCTTCCTTTTGCTTGACAGCAGAGGTTTGTTTATTGTAGGTCTGGAGCCGTTTGGCATGGCTGTATTCCCTTGGCAGACCGGGTCCGGAGGACCGGAATTTTTACCTGACGGATGACATGGACAGATTTCGCATAAAAACCCTCAATGCAATCGCTCCCGACGGCCTGGCCCTGTTCGGGGACAGGTATCTGGTGGACGCGGCCGAAAAAGATCCCCACGGCATCATAGTGCGCAGCTCCAGGGTGGAGATCGACCGGTTTCCGAACCTCCTGGCCATTGCCAGGGCGGGCGCGGGAGTGAACAATATTCCGGTTGAAGCGGCGTCGCGGCAGGGGGTCTGCGTTTTCAATACGCCGGGGGCGAACGCCAACGCGGTGACCGAACTGGTCTTCACCATGCTGGGCAACTGGCTGCGGCATACCCACCAGGGTATCGCCTTCTGCAGGTCGCTGGCAGACCTGAAAGGAGCGGCACTCGACAAGGTGGTCGAGGAGCGCAAGAAGGAATTCAAGGGCGTGGAGATGGCCGGCAAAACCCTGGGGGTTGTCGGCCTGGGAATGATCGGGGTCAGGATTGCCAACATGGGAATCCAGCAGCACATGCGGGTCGTGGGCTTTGACCCCAACCCGGTCCTGGGAAATATCCACAAGCTGTCCCCGGAAGCGGAGATAACCCGTTCCCGCAGGGAGCTGCTGGCCGGGGCGGATTTTGTCTCCCTGCACGTGCCGTTGAACAGCAATACCGAGGGGCTGGTGGCCGAGGAGTTCCTGGGGGCGATGAAGCCGGGCGCCGTGCTGCTCAATTTCGCCCGCGGTCCCATCGTCGATGAGGATGCCCTGCTCGCGGCCCTGGCCAAAGGAAGACTTTCGTGTTATATTAGCGACTTTCCCTCGGAAAAAATTATCGCGCACGACAAGGTCCTTCTTACGCCGCACCTGGGAGCCTCAACCGCGGAGTCGGAGGAAAACTGCGCCCGCATGGCCGTCAACGAGCTCAAGGGATACCTTGAGTACGGAAACATCGCCCACAGCGTCAATTTTCCCAATATCGACTCCACCCCCACGGTCAGGGTGCACACCCGGCTGATCATGATCAACCGGGATGAGCCGGGGATGATCGGCGCGGTATCCAATATCCTCGGCCGGCACAAAATCAATATCATGAGCTACGACAACAAGAGCAACGGCACCATCGGCTACAATATCATTGACTGCGAGGTCCCGGTGCCCAAACGGGTGCTCGATGAAATAAACAGCAGAGACGGCGTGATACGGACACGCATCATCCGCCTCGCCCGATAACAGGAGAAACGACATGGGCAGGACAGTAACGGAAAAAATTCTTGCGGATCACCTGCTGGCCGGGGAACTGAAACAGGGCAAGGAGATAGCCCTGCGCATCGACCAGACCCTGACCCAGGATGCCACCGGCACCATGGCCTATCTGGAGTTTGAGGCCATCGGCATCCCCAGGGTGCGGACGGAGCTGTCCGTCTGCTATGTCGATCACAACCTGTTGCAATCCGATTTCAAGAACGCCGACGACCACCGCTTCCTGCAGTCGGTGGCCAGAAAATACGGCCTCTATTTCTCGCCCCCCGGGAACGGCATTTCCCACCAGGTGCACCTCGAGCGCTTCGGCGTCCCGGGCAAGACCCTGCTTGGCTCGGACAGCCATACCCCCACCGGCGGCGGCCTCGGGATGCTGGCCATGGGGGCGGGCGGTCTCGATGTGGCCATGGCCATGGCGGGCAAGCCCTTTTACCTGATCATGCCCAAGATATACGGCATCCGTCTGCACGGCAGTCTGCAGCCCTGGGTATCGGCCCGCGATGTCCTGCTGGAGATCCTGCGCCGGCTGTCGGTCAAGGGCGGCGTCGGCTTCATCATGGAATATTTCGGGCCTGGAGTGGAGGAATTGAGCGTGACCGACCGGGCCACCATCACCAATTTCGGCGCCGAGTTGGGAGCGACGACCTCGGTTTTTCCCTCCGACGACAACACCCGCCGTTTCCTGGCCAGCCAGGGAAGGGAGGAGCAGTGGCGGGAGCTGCGCGCCGATCCCGATGCCCGGTACGATACGGTGATGGATTTGGACCTTTCCGCCATTGAACCCCTGATCGCCTGCCCATCGTCCCCGGACAACGTGGTGCCGGTCCGCGAGGTTGCCGGCCGGCCGGTGGCCCAGGTGCTGGTCGGCTCCTGCACCAACTCGTCCATCCGCGACCTGACCGTGGTGGCCAAAACCCTCGAAAAACATGAACTGAGCCGGGACGTGAGTTTTGAAATCAATCCCGGCAGCCGCCAGGTCCTGGAAAATATCACGGCCCGGGGGGACCTGCTGACCCTCATCCACGCCGGCGCCAGGGTGCACCAGTCCGGCTGTCTCGGCTGCATCGGCATGGGCCAGGCGCCGCCGACCGACGGCATTTCCCTGCGCACCTTTCCCCGGAATTTTCCCGGCCGGAGCGGCACCGCGACCGATCGCGTCTATCTGTGCAGTCCCGAGGTGGCCGTTGCCAGCGCGATTAAGGGGGTGATCACCGATCCCCGCGATCTGGGAGACTATCCTTCCTTCACCCTGCCGGACAGGGTGCTGCCGGGCGACGAGCGCATCGAACACCCCTGGCCTCCGGAGAGCAAGGTGGAAATCATCCGCGGTCCGAACATCGCCCCCTTCCCCGATTTCGACGCGCTGCCCGAGACCTGGCGCGGCCGGGTCATGCTGAAGCTGGAGGATAACATCACCACCGACCACATCATGCCGGCCGGCGCCGCGATCCTCCCCCTGCGTTCGAATATCCCGGCTATCAGCGAGTTTGTTTTCAGCCAGATCAACCGGAATTTTGCCACGGAAATGAAAGAGGCGGTTCTGGAGGGCTTCGGTGGCATGATCGTCGCCGGCGAAAATTACGGTCAGGGGTCCAGCCGCGAGCACGCGGCCCTCGCTCCCCGCTATCTCGGGGTCCGTTTCAAGCTGGTCAAGAGTTTTGCCAGGATCCATAAGGCGAACCTGATCAATTTCGGCATCGTCCCCCTGACGTTTGCCGATCCCGATGACTATGACGCGATAGAGCAGGGAAACGAGGTGCTTATCGAAGGGATGCGCGAAGTCCTGCTCGGCGGCGGGGAAAGCGTCGTGGTGCGGATAGGGGGGCGGTCCGTCACAGCGCTGATCGACCTGTCGCCGAGGCACCGGGAAATCATCGCCGCCGGCGGTCTGCTGAACTGGGCCCGGCAAGAGTGATGGCACTTCTATAACACCCGGGCCGCCGGGCAGTTGGGCGGCGGAACCGGGTCCGGCAGGGCCGATATCCGGATATTTATTTTTGTACCGCGGTTCAAATTGTTATCGGCACGAAATCCGCAGTCTAACACCCTGTATTTGAGCTGCTTTGCCGGGCTTTTTCGCCTCCAGGCCCACGGCGGGGGTAAAAAAAGTTGTACGCCAGGCCGGGGGAGAACAGGATCTGTTCCGCTCATCCTCCATCTAAGCGTTTGAATTCAGGCGAAATCCGGAAATAAGAAAAAAAGTTGATTTCGGGCATGGAAGTTGCACGATTATGAGTAATTCTTCATCTCTTCTCTCCTTTTTACCGGCTCAGCCGTTTCCCGGCTGAGCCGGTTTTTTTTTGGCGCGATGGACCTGCAATCAAAGTCAGTGGCGCTTGCCCGGTGCGGATCATACGATGCCCCTCTCCTGGCCGAAAGGTTGGATGCCGTGTGGTCGGCATGCGCGGCTCAGCTGCAGCTCCGATCGGCGAAAATTCTCCTCAAGCCCAATCTGATCAGCGCCAGATCAGGACCCCTTGCCTGCACCGACGGCAAGTTCATTCTCGCCGCCGCGGAATGGTTCCTCGACAGGGGCTGCGTGGTCACCGTGGGCGATTCTCCGGCCTTTGGCACGGCCCAGTCGGTGTTGCACAGAATCGGCTGTTTGGAGAGCCTGCGGAAGCGTGGAGTGGTAGTTACCAATTTCAAGAATGTAAGAATGGTCTCCCTGCCCTCGGGAATCAGGGCGGGCCTGGCGGCGGATGCCCTGGATTGCGACCTGCTGGTCAATCTGCCGAAGGTAAAAGCCCATGCCCAGCTCCGCGTGTCAGGGGCGGTAAAGAATTTTTTCGGCTGCCTGGCCGGCATGCGCAAACCCCTCTGGCATATGGTGCACGGCGGCCGGGCGGGGGTATTCGAGTTTCACCTGGTCGAATTGCTCTCCGTATTACCAAATGGTATGACGATTGTGGACGGCATTGTGGGCATGGACAGAACCGGACCGTTGCGCGGCAGAGGGTTCGCCCTCGGCATGACGGCCTGTTCAGCCAATCCCGTGGCGGTTGACCGGGCCGTGCTCGATATCATCGGCGTGTCGCCCCAGGTCAGTCCCCTTATGGCGGCCTGCATGCGTGCGGGCCTGCCCGGCAGCCGATTCGACGACCTGGATTTTCCCCTCCGAACGCCGCGGGATTTACGGGTGCAGGGATTTGAGGTTCCGCAGCAGCTCGCTCCGATCCGCTTCAGCTTCTTTCGTTTTCTCCGCGGCAGCTGCAGGAGAATCCTGCAGCAAAACGACGGATCGGACTGATTCTTGCCTGTTGCATTCCCGCCGGTAACGTATTACATTCCCACTGCCTGCCGTACACCGACACAATTCCCGTCGATGGAGAGAAATAAGATGTTTAACCTTGAAGGACGAGTAGCCCTGATAACCGGTGGATCCAGGGGCATAGGCCGTGCCATTGCCCTGCGCCTGGCGGAAAACGGCGCCGATGTGGTGATCAACTACGTGCGGCATCGGAGGGACGCCGAGGAAACCGTTGCCGCCATCGAGGCAAAGGGGATGCGCTGCCTGGCCGTCAAGGCAAATGTCGCCCAGGAGGACGATGTCGTCCGGATGTTCGAGGATATCCGGAAACGGTACGACCATCTCGATATCCTGGTCAGCAATGCCGCTTCGGGAGTATTGAAGCCGGCCATGGAGCTGACCACCAGGCACTGGAACTGGGCCATGGACATCAACGCCCGCGCCCTCCTTACCCTGACCCAGCATGCGGTGCCGATGATGTCGCCCGGCAGCAGGATAATGGCCGTTTCCAGTCTCGGCGCCGTCCGGGCCGTGCCCAATTACACCGTGGTCGGTGCTTCCAAGGCCGCCCTTGAATCCCTGGTCCGGCATCTGGCCGTCGAACTCGGCCCCCGGGGAATCAATATCAACACCATCAGCGCCGGGGTGGTCGATACCGATGCCCTGAAAAAATTTCCCAACCGGGACGAGATCATCAACGCTTCCCTGAAACGGACTCCCCTGGGCCGTCTGACCCTTCCCGAGGATGTTGCCGATGTCGCTCTTTTTCTCTGCAGTGATCTGGCGAGGATGATTCACGGCCAGGTCGTGGTGGTTGACGGGGGGTATGCCATTCAGGGCTGATTCCCCGCTGCGGCCGGCAGAGGAGTTCGAACACGGCAGCGGCCGCGAAGTAGAGCAGGAGCGCCGAAACGAGTGACGGCCAGCCGGTGGCCGTGGTGGCAAAAAGATACTGGACCGGCCGGTAGAGCACCCCGAGGAAGCCCATGGCGTGCAAAACCCAGAAAATGGGAAAAGTAAAGCCAACCAGCAGATAAAACCATCGGCGCATCGTCGACATCATCCTCTCCGTTCACGAACCGGCCGGAATTCCATCCCGGTCAGCGAAAATTCTCCCCCAGTTTTTCCATACCCCTGCGCAGGCTGACCAGCGAGACCAGGCAACCCAGCAGCAAAATGAGCAGAAACACTCCGGACGTCTGGACCACGATGGGGGCCGAGCCGTGCAGGCCCCATCTCCAGCTGCGCACCAGCCTGTAGGCCGGGATGGCTGCCGCCGTAATGGTCAGCAGCTCAAAGGCAACGGCGGTAAAAAGAAAAAGCACGGCGCCGAACCCGCCCAGCGCCGCGGCCTGGCTCTCGGCCTTGAAATCGGCGAACATCGCCCCGAAACCGAGGGCAACAGCCACCACGCTCCAGGTAATGATCAGTCCGGTGACCAGGGTGATCCACCACATCGGCCCGGCAATGCCGAGCAGGCGGTTGCTCGCGGCCAGCAGAATCAGGGTCAGGGCTGTGAAGGGCAGGACGTAGAACAGGTACTTGTAGAACATGTAGCGCCGGAGGGAGATGGGCGCGGTGAGGATGAGGCCGAAGGCCCCTCCCTCGGAGCCGATGGACGGGTAGACGAACCTGGCGCTGAGGGAGGCGACAATGAAACCGGTGAGGGCGATATTGGCGTAGGCGATGAGGTTGGCGACGGCTTCGGCCGGGATGGGCGAACGGTCAAGGGGCAGGACCTTGAAATTGTAGAGGTAGACAACGACCAGGGCGCCGATGAGAAAGAGCTGGGACCACTGGGCGGAATCGCGCAGGAACATTTTAAGCTCCTTGCGGAACAGCCAGAGCATCGGGGCGGGGCGGTATCTTTTCGGCCGGAAGCGGCGGGAGCCGCCGAACGATTCCTGGGCCCGGCTGAAACCGGTAAAAAAAAGGCGGGTCATGACCCACTCACCCCCATAATAGAGAACGAGGGGGGTGAGCATCAGCAGTCCGCCAAGGAGCCAGTCCATGGAGCGGTCCTGCAGGTATCCGGTCAGCAGGTTTGAGGCCCAGCTTGGCGGGAGGAGGGGAGTTGCCGGGGTCGACAGGCTGGACAGGTATTCGATGAAATCGGGGAACCGTTCCGGGTCGGCCAGTTCCTCCGGCCGGAGGAGCCGGATGACAAGATACAGGAGGATGCCGAAGAGCAGGGAGAGATAGACGATAATGTCCCTGGTCCGGCGGGCCGGAAAGATTCTGACCAGGGCGACGGTGACCGCAAGCCCGATGGCGGCGGCCATGGCGGTGACGCTTACAAGGGATCCGGCCAGCAGAAGCGGGTACAGCGGTCCGGCCTGGAATATCCGTCCGTAGGCCCCGAAAACGGGAAGGGAAAAAACGACCACCATCCATGAGGTGTAGAGGGTGGTCGTCAGGTAGCGCATCCGGTACAGATCGGCAAGGCCCACCGGCGACGCGAAGATGATTTCATTGTCCCGGGCGAGGAAAACGGCGGAGACGCCGGATACCATGCTGGAAAAAATCAGCATGGTGAAGACAATGACCCAGGCCATCTGAAAGATTTTCAGGCTGAGGATGACCCCGAGTTCATTCTGGCTGTGGAAGTAGGAAACCGTCTTGAGGCTGACGAGATAGAGGGCGAAAAAAAGGAAGGCCCCGAACAGGAAAACAAGGAGTGTCCTGGAAGCGATCCGCCGGCCCGGAAAAAACCGGTTGCGCAGGCCGAGGAGGAACGGTTTGAACAGCGGGTTCATGAACGGTCCCTGAGGGCGGCGATGACCTGCTGCAGTTCCCAGGCGCCGGTCAGGGCCAGAAAAATGTCTTCCAGGCCGGAATCGGCCCGGCCCGCCTCGGCCCGCAGCTCTTCCATGGTTCCGGCCGTCCGCAGTCTGCCCTCGGTGATGATGATGATCCGGTGGCACAGGTCTTCGGCGATTTCGAGGGAATGGGTGGAGAGAAAGAGGGCCGTCCCGCCGCGCGCCCGCTGCTTGAACAGCTCCTTGACCAGCCGGGCGGATTTGGGATCGAGGCCGACCATGGGTTCGTCGATGACCAGCAGCGGCTGGTCGAGCATCAGTACCGAGGTCATGACCAGCTTCTGGCGCATGCCGTGGGAATAGCTTTCGATCAGATGATCCTGCCATTCCGCCAGGTCGAACAGGTGCAGGAGCCGGGCGGAAGCGGACTGAAACAGGTCCTCCTCCATGGCGTACAGGCTGGCGATGAACTGGAGGAATTCCCGGCCGGTGAGTTTTTCGTACAGCCACGGCCGGTCGGGCACATAACCGGTCTCCCTCTTGCAGGCGGCGGGATCCGCGGCCAGGTTCCGGCCGTTGATCAGTATGGTGCCGCCGTCGGGCTCCAGCAGGCCGGCGATCATTTTGAACGTCGTTGTCTTGCCGGCGCCGTTGGGTCCGAGAAAGCCGCATATCTCGCCGGCCTGCACGGACAGGGAGACATCGTTGACGGCGGTGAAGCCGCCGAACCGCTTGGTCAGGTGGTCGATGCGCAGTATTTCCATGTCCTCATCGGGGCGGCGAAACGATTTCAATCTCCAGATTGCCCAGCAGTCCGCCTATCATGAGCTGCTGTTCAATGTCCCCCCGGGCGAAACGGATGTGGTACAGGTCCGCCGGGAGCTGGTCCGTGGTGGTGTCCAGGCTGTACCATTGGCCGCCGAGGCAGACCTCGTTCCAGGCATGATAGTAAAAGGCGTCATGCTGCAGGGTCACCCCTGTGGCGATGGCGGTCGGGATGCCCAGGGAACGGGCCAGGGCGGCAAACAGGGATGCATGCTCGCTGCAGTCGCCCTTGCGGCTTTTGAGCGTCGTCAGCGCGTCCGGCAGGCCGATGACCGGTCTTTTCTCCAGGTTTGCATGGACCCAGCGGGCCAGGAGGCGGACCCGGACGGCCGGGTCGGTTTCCGGACCGACGATGGCGGCGGCCTGGGCGATGATTTCCCCGTTGTCCGCCTGCACGTAGCGGCTGGGTTCAAGATATCGGCCGGGCCCGCAATTCCCGGAGCCGGCAAGGGCGGTGCGTTCGGGCATCTGCTCCAGGGTGACGCGCAGCAGGTCCCCCTCGACCGTCTGGCGGCCGCCGGCCAGCTCGAAGTCGAGGTCCGGCGGCATGGTGACGCGGTAGGTGACGTCTCCGGCACCGGGGGCGGGCAGGTCCCCGGTGAACGGGACGGCGACCGCGCTGAGCATTCGGTGCCGGGCCGGACGATATCCCGGGCCCGGAACTCCGGCTCGGCAATGAATTTGAACCCGGCCGGCGACTCTTCCATGATGACCTTGCCGGCCTCATCGGTCCAGAAGCTGGTCCGCATGCCGGCGAGGGCCTCCGAAAACCGGTGCAGGAGCTGCAGCCTGCCGCGGACGACAATTTTTTCCTGGCCGTGGTAGGTGATGATCGACTCCCTGGCGGACAGGGAAAGCGGGTCGAAGGAAGGGACCCGGATTTTCTGCCCGGGTCCGCTCAGGCGGTCCAGCAGGTAGCCCCGGTCATTGATTGCCAAAAGGGGCGGTTCGGGCAGGGAAACGGTATCGGCGATCGTCGCCTGGCCGGTGTCCAGGCGGAAGGAGACCCTGGTGCCCTCAACCGTGCCTTCCGCCTCCATGGTGGAAAAGGGCGAGGTGAAGCGGAAGGTGAAGTCCAGCAGCCGCAGGGAACCGGAAAGCGTCGCCCTGACCCGCATGTCGACGGGCTGGGTGGTGTCCAGGACATTGAGCAGCAGGTGCGCCTCCTGGTCGAGGATGAAGTCCTCTCCCCGGGGGCGCATGATTTCGACCACGTAGCCGATCCGCTGGCCGTTGAACCAGATGCCGTAATATTTTTCCTGCCTGGCTTTCCGGAGAACGGCCTCCTCCCCGCTGTCCATGACCGGGACGAACAGGTCCCTTGATGCCAGCAGGCCGAGCAGGACAAACCAGGCAAGGAAGACGGCTATTTTCCATGTTCTGCGGGACATACGGAAGCGCGGGCTCTCATGGGATGCGGTTTCTTCGGATTCTCAGACCGAGTGTACCATTTTCCGGAGTGATTGTTCAGCATTATTGCACCGGCCGGAAGAAATTGCCGGAATGGCCGATCCGGATGGTCGGCGGTTGACCTCGGGCCATGCAGACCGTTTCCTCCATCTCCTGGAATGTATTTTATTTGAGTTGAATTTGTCCGGCAGGTTTTGTAATAATAACAGTTTACTTTTTTATCTTTTGTTTATCCATCGCCGATGGCGGATTTGAATCATAGTGGAGGAATCAGATGGAAACGATCTTTACATCCAACGTCTTTGACACCGAAATCATTCAACTTGCCCATACCAGGGAAACCATCGTCCGCGGGGGGCGGGACAGGTTTTCCCGTCTGCCTGACGCCTTCGCGGGGATCAAACAGATCGGCGTCATCGGCTGGGGCTCCCAGGGTCCGGCCCAGGCCCAGAATCTGCGTGACTCTCTCGTTGGCACGAATATCCGGGTCAAAGTCGGCCTGCGGGCCGGCAGCTCATCCATGCAGGCCGCCCGGGAAGCGGGCTTCACGGAGGAGAGCAACACCCTGGGGGAAATGTATGAGGTCATCGGCGAATCGGACATGGTCATCCTCCTGATTTCCGATGCGGCCCTGGTGCAGAACTACAAAAAAGTGTTCGCCACCCTGAAGAAGGGCGCGGTCCTCGGTCTCTCCCACGGCTTTCTCCTGGGGCACCTGGAAAGCGTGGGCGAATATTTCCCTCCCGGAATCAATGTCATCGGCGTCTGCCCCAAGGGGATGGGACCGTCGGTCCGGCGCCTGTACGTGCAGGGCAAAGAGATCAACGGCGCCGGCATCAACTGCAGTTTCGCCGTGGAGCAGGATGCGGACGGCATGGCCACCGATCAGGCCCTGGGGTGGGCCATAGCGATCGGCGCACCCTATGTTTTCAAAACGACGCTGGGCTTCGAGTACCGCAGCGACATCTTCGGCGAACGGGGCATTCTTCTTGGCGCCGTCCATGGAATCGTCGAGGCCCTGTATCGGAATTTCGTCATGGAAAAGGGGATGGGGGAGGAAGAGGCGTTCACCGCCACCGTCGAGAACATCACCGGCCCCCTGAGCAGGACCATTTCCCACGACGGCATCATCGCGGTGTACCGGCAGCTTGACGAAGAGGGGAAAAAGACCTTTGAA
>JALHJD010000280.1 GCA_022837185.1 Desulfobacteraceae bacterium | reverse complement strand
AATTACCGCGACCGGCACGGCAGATACGCCAGCCTTGATGAGATTGCCGGCTTTTCGGGCATCAGCAGGATGGATATTCCGCAATTACGCAACTATCTGGTAGTGGAGTGAATCCGTATCTGATAGAATGACTCCGGCATGCCGTTTCAGTTTGAGAATACGATTATTTCATTGCCCGGGCCGTCATTGTGAAAAGGACCTTTTCTTTTTTGCTGGTGCTTTTTTTCAGCTCCGCCATCGCCGCCGCCCAGGAACCCGCAGGCTTGGAGGTTGTCGTCACAGGCCTTGACGCCCCTCTCCTCGACAATGTCCTGGCCCGGCTCTCCCTCTCCCGGCAGCGGAACAATCCGCAGTTGACCGAGGCCATGGTCCGCCGTCTCTTCACCATCGCCCCCGGGGAAATCGCCGCCGCCATTGAACCGTACGGATACTATTCGCCCGCGGTGGAGCAGCAGCTTTCCCGGGAGGAGACCGGCTGGAAGGCCACGTTTCATGTCGTCCCCGGGGAACCGGTCCGGGTCACCGAAGTCGACATAAAATTGGCCGGGGCGGGCCGGGATGAAAAGGTGCTGCTCCAGGCGGTGGACGATTTTCCCTTGCGGACCGGCGATGTCCTTGATCACCGCCTGTATGAGCAGGGGAAGAAAAAACTGACCGCGGCCGCCCTGGCCGAGGGCTATCGTGAAGTGGCCTTCAGCAGCCACAGGATTGAGGTGCATCCCGGGCACCGCAGCGCCGTGATCAGGCTGGAGCTGGATACCGGGCCGCGTTTTCTGTTCGGCCCGACAATCTTTGCGGCCGATTTTCTCAGTCATAATTTTCTCTCCCGGATACTGCCGTACAGGGAAGGCGACCCCTTCTCGCCAAGGGCTCTGGTTGAACTGCGCCAGTCCCTGTTCGGCTCCGATTATTTCAGTCAGGTGGATGTCAGGCCCGGCGATGTTCCGGAAGGGTCGGTATCCGTGCCGGTCATCATCACCCTGAGCCCGAAGGATCGCAACCTTTACGGACTCGGCATCGGGTACGGAACGGATACGGGGGTGCGCGGCCTGCTTGAGTGGACCAACAGGCGGATCAACCGGTACGGCCACCAGTTCAACCTCCGCTTTCAGCCCTCGGAGCGCAGGAGTCAATTCGGCGGAGTCTACACCATTCCCATCCGCGATCCCCGCAAGGACCGGCTGACCCTGCTGGCCAAATGGGAGAAGGAGGATTTTGAAACCACCGAGACCGAGCAGCGGAAGGTCTCCGTCGCCTATGACCATATCCGGAGAGCGGGAGAGTACAGCGCCTACCTGTCCTACCTCGATGAGGATTATGACACCGGTCTGGAAAGCGGGCATGCAATCCTGTTGACGCCCGGAGTCAGGACAACCTGGCGGCTGGCGGACGACAGGCTCAGGACGCAGAGGGGGGTCCGGGTCACCCTGGATCTGACCGGCGCCTCCGAGGAACTAATTTCGGACAGCAGTTTTGTCCAGGCCTCGATCTCCTCCAAGGCCATTTTTGCCTTTTCGGATCAATGGAGAATCATCGGCCAGGCCCAGCTGGGCGGCACCCTGGTCGATTCGGTTTTCGACCTGCCGCCTTCCCTGCGTTTCTATGCCGGCGGCGACCAGAGCGTCAGGGGGTATGCCTATAAATCCATCGGCCCGGCCGACGCCCTCGGCAATATTCTCGGCGGCCGCTACCTGGTGACCTACAGTGTCGAGCTGGAGCGGAAATTGTTCGGCAGCTGGAGCGGGGCGCTGTTCTTTGACAGCGGCGACGCGCCCGATTCCATGGACGATTTGGCCATGAAAAACGGGGCGGGGGTTGGTCTTCGCTGGAACGCGCCGTTCGGCCAGGTACGGCTTGATGTGGCCAAGCCGGTCAGCGAGGGATCGGAGTCCTGGCGCATCCACTTTAACGTCGGGGCGGACCTGTAGATGAAAAAAATGGCCATCTGCATCCTGATTCTCGTCCCGGTCCTGGGGGCGGCGGGTCTTGGCTTTGTCCTGTTTACCGAACAGGGCCTTGGGATGTGCGTCCAGGCGGCCGGCCGGGCCCTTCCGGGCCGGCTCTCGGCCACATCCGTCCGGGGCAGGCTGGCGGACCGCATCGTGCTTGAGAATCTCCGTTACACCGATGCGTCGATCGCTGTGAGGGCCGATGCCCTGACCCTTGCCTGGCATCCCGTAGCCCTCCTGCGGGGAACGATCGTCGTCCGCTCCCTTGCGGCCACCGGGGTAGTCATTGAACTGACTGAAACGGAATCGACCCCGGATGAGGCAGACGACGATGCCGGTGCGGCTGGTTTTTTCAGCCTGCCCCTGTCCCTGCGGGTGGACAGCCTGGCCATCGAGACCATCAGCCTGCTGCTGCCCGGCGAGAGCCGGCCCATGCTGATCAACTCGCTGTCCCTGGAAAACGCGGCGGCTGATGCGGACCTGATTCGATTTGAGCAGGGGGTCATCGATGCGCCTGCCTACAGGATCGGGGCCGGCGGCCGGATTGCCAACGGCCGGGAAGCCGAGGCGGAGTTTTCCGTGTCCTACGCATTCCACCCGGAAGGCTACCAGTCCATGGAAGGAACAGGGGAGATCGCCGGCTCGACGGCTGAGCTGCACTGCATTCTGCATATGCAGAAGCCATTTGCCGCCACCCTGAAGGGGGTTGTGTACGATCCGGCGGCCGAGGCAAACTGGCAGGCCGAACTGCAGTCGGACCGGGCCGAGCTTGCCGCCGTCAGCCCTTCCTGGCCCGCCTTTACCCTGTCCGGCCTCAGGGCTTACGGCAGCGGCACCTTCGGTGAATATTCACTCCAGGTTCAAAGTGAGGTCGATTATGCCGGTATCAGGGCCGTGCGGGTGCAGACAGCCCTGGATGGCGATGCCGGCGGTCTGCACCTCACCGATCTCTCCCTGAGCAAGGGGAGCGGGTCCCTTGCCGGAACAGGCCGGCTCGACTGGCGGGAGGATTTTTCCTGGGAGGCGGAGTTGCGCGGCACCGATGTCGCCCTGGCGGAAATCCATCCGGCCTGGCCCGCGGTTGCTGTGCCGCGGATTACTGCTTCGGGCAGCGGAATCCGGGAAACCTACCAGGTACGGGCTGAAGGGGAGGCCGCCTATGAGGGCGTCCCGGAGGTCCACGTTATTGCGTCCATGGAGGGCGACGGGGAATCCCTGCGTTTCACCGACGTCGCCGTCAGCCGGATGGATGCTGTTCTGACCGGCCGCGGCAGTCTGGGGTGGCGGGAGGATTTTTCCTGGCAGGCGGTGCTGGAAGGCAGAGATATCGATCCCGCCGTCTTCCTGCCGCAATGGCCCGGGGCACTCGCTTTCCAGGGGCGGTCATCGGGAACCGTGCGCAACGGTCTGCTCAGGGCTGAAGTGGACCTTGATTCGATGGAGGGGGAGGTACGGGATC
>JALHJD010000279.1 GCA_022837185.1 Desulfobacteraceae bacterium | reverse complement strand
GCCGGTGGAAAAAGGGGGCAAGCTCGTCTGCCGGGTCTGCGGCGGCGACCTGTCGACCCGGCCCGACGACCAGGACGAGGAAGCCATCAACAAGCGCCACGATATTTACTATGACGACAAGACCGGAACCATGGCGGCGGTCAATTACTTCAAGGGGATCGCCGGCCCCAAGGTGATCTCGGTGGACGGCTCGCCGAGCATCAAGGAGGTCTCCGAGGCCATCATGAGCCAGCTCACCTGAGCGGGCCGATTTTCCGCCGGACCGGACGTTCCCGTGCCCCTGCGGCGCGGGAACGTTTTTTTATTTGACAGCACCGGGTTTTTCTTTCATTGTTGCCACCATGAAAACCCGTATCGCCGCCAATCTCGTTCAATCCACCGCCGCGCGGCAGGCCTTTGCGGCGGCCTCGACCGGCCTGATCATCGAACTGGCCGGTTGGATAGTGGAAACCTTTCGCGCCGGGGGCAAGCTGCTCCTGTTCGGCAATGGCGGCAGCGCCGCCGACGCCCAGCACATGGCCGCCGAGTTCGTCAACAGGTTCATGATCGACCGCAGGCCACTGCCGGCAATCGCCCTGACCACCGACAGTTCCGTGCTGACGAGCATCGGCAATGATTTCGGCTTTGACCTGGTCTTCGTCAAGCAGGTGCAGGCCCTGGGCAAACCGGGTGACCTGGCCCTTGCCATATCCACCAGCGGCAGGTCGCCCAACGTGGTCAGGGCCCTGGCCGCCGCCAGGGAGATGGGCATGCGGACGGCGGCCCTCACCGGCGGAACGGCGAAGCCGGGAGGCGACCTGGGGCCCGTGGCCGACCTGCTGCTCAATGTGCCGACCGACTCCACCCCCCATATCCAGGAGACGCACCTCTGGGTGGAGCACATGGTCTGCGAACTGGTCGAAATGGAGATGTTCGGTGATTCCCGACCCGCTTGACTTCAAGGATCTGCATACCTATTCTATCTATGGCCGGCACTCCAAGGTCACGGTGGCCGATTTTGCCCGGCCGCCGGCGGCGGGCATGACGGTCCGGGACCTGATGGCCGCCCTGCCCCGCCAGTTCGCGGGCAGTGATTTTCCTGACCTGGTGCAGCGGATCGCAACCGCCCACGAAAGCGACAGGCCGGTGCTGCTCGGCCTGGGAGCGCATGTGATCAAGGTGGGGCTCAGTCCTGTCCTGATCGACCTGATGCGCAGGGGAATCATCAGCGGCATCGCCTTGAACGGGGCGGGAATCGTCCACGACGCCGAGATCGCCATGGCCGGGCGGACGTCGGAGGAAGTGGCGGATGTCCTGGGGGCGGGAGCCTTCGGCGCCGCCCGGGAAACCGGAGAGGTCCTCAACGGCGCGATCTGCCGCGGGGCGGAAAAAAATATCGGCCTGGGGGAGGCGGTGGGTGATGTCCTGCTGGAGCAGGCCTTTGCCTATAACGATCAGAGCCTGGTGGCCCAGGCAAGGAAGCTGGACATCCCGGTGACCGTCCACGTGGCCATCGGCACGGACATCATTCATATTCATCCCGGGGCGGACGGCGCGGCCATCGGCCAGACCAGCCACCATGACTTTCAGGTTTTCTGCAGCCAGGTTGCCTGCCTGGAAGGCGGCGTCTACCTGAACATCGGGTCCGCGGTGGTGCTGCCGGAGGTTTTCCTCAAGGCCCTGACCGTCGTCCGCAACCTGGGGTACGCGGTCAGGAACATCACCACCGCCAATTTTGATTTTCTCCGGCAATACCGGCCGACCGTCAACGTCGTCCAGCGCCCCACCATGGAGGGAGGCCGGGGCTTCAATTTCACCGGGCACCACGAACTGATGATTCCGCTGCTTGCGGCCGCCCTTCTGGATGTCCTGGCCAACAAATAATCAGACTTCAGCAAAGAAAGAGAATGCGAAAAACAATCAAGTTAGCCACGCGAAAAAGCCTGCTCGCCGTTACCCAGTCCACCTGGGTCAAGGACCAGATTGAACGGCGCCATCCCGGCGTTGCCGTCGAACTGGTGAAAATAACCACCACGGGCGACAAGATCCTCGATGTGCCGCTGGCCAAGGTCGGCGGCAAGGGACTGTTTGTCAAGGAGATCGAGGACGCCCTGCTCGACGGCCGGGCGGACCTGGCCGTCCATTCCATGAAGGATGTGCCCACCGAACTGCCGGAGGGGCTGCACCTCGGGGTGGTCCCGGAGCGGGAAAATCCACGGGATGCCTTTATTTCCCTGCAATGCAAGGATGTTGAGGCCCTGCCCCGGGGCGCCAAGGTCGGGACGTCCAGCCTGCGGCGCAAGTCGCAGCTTGCCCGGCTGCGGCCCGATCTGGTGATCGAGGACCTGCGCGGCAACCTCGACACCCGCCTGCGCAAGCTGGAGGAGGGCAGGTACGACGCCATCGTTCTCGCCGCCGCGGGCCTCAACCGCCTCGGCATGGCGGACCGGATCACCATGCTGTTCAGCCCCGAGCAGATGCTGCCCGCCATCGGCCAGGGCGCCCTGGGAATCGAGCTGCGCCGGGACGACGCCGAGCTGGCGGAAACCCTTTCTTTTCTGCATCATCCCGTCACTGCCGTTGCCGTCGCCGCCGAACGCGCCTTTCTCGAGCGCCTGGAAGGAGGCTGTCAGGTCCCCATCGGGGCGCATGCGACGCTCTCGGGCGGGACAATCACCCTGACCGGGCTGATCGCCAGCGTCGACGGCAGGGAGATCCTCCAGGACCGGCTCACCGGTCCGGCCGCGGAGGCGGCCCCTCTGGGCACCCGTCTCGCCGACATGCTGCTGGCAATGGGCGGGAGGAAAATACTCGACGAAGTGTACGGCGCCTAGTCCGGGAGGGAAATGAGCACCAATACTCCATCCAGCCGGCCGGTGGGCAAGGTCTACCTGGTCGGCGCCGGTCCGGGCGACCCGGGACTTCTCACCCTGCGCGGCAAGTATCTCCTCGAGCGGGCCGAGGTCGTGATCTACGATTACCTGGCCAGCAGGAAACTGCTGCGCCATGTGCAGGAATCCGCCCAGCTCATCTATGTGGGCAAAAAAGGCGGCGGCCTCCATGCCTATACCCAGGAGGCGATCAACCGCATGCTGGTCGAGCACGGCCGGGCCGGCAAGATGGTTGTCCGGCTCAAGGGCGGCGACCCCTTCATCTTCGGCCGCGGCGCCGAGGAAATTGAAGAGCTGGTGGCCGCCTCCATCCCGTTCGAGGTGGTGCCGGGTGTCACCTCCGCCACCGCGGCGGCCACCTATGCGGGCATTCCCATAACCCATCGGCATTATACCGCTTCGGTCGCCTTTATCACCGGCCATGAGGATCCGGCCAAGAAGGAATCCAACATCAGGTGGGACAAACTGGCCACCGGCGCCGGGACCATCGTGATTTTCATGGGCATCAAGAACCTGCCCATCATCACCGGCAAATTGATGGAGCACGGCCGCGACCCGAAAACTC
>JALHJD010000009.1 GCA_022837185.1 Desulfobacteraceae bacterium | reverse complement strand
GCCTGATACTCCTCGGAGGACTCCAATTCCGTTTCCGGCTCCGCTGGGGCGGTCCCGGGTCGTTCTTCGAACAGGGCGATTTCATCCCCGCCCGCTTCCTCAATGGCCTCGGTGAGCAGCACTTCCTCTTCGGCGGGAACTTCTTCCGGCTTTGCTCCTTCTTGCTCGTCGCCAAAGAAGAAATCGAGTTTTTTCTCAAATTCCTCGGACGAAACCTCCATTTCAGAATCGGCGGCAAATTCTGTTTCCTCGTCCATGCCGGCCAGAGCGGGGGTGATTTCTTCCTCGGCCCCTTCGATGAATACGGGGCCTTCCTGCTCCTCCTCCTTCCCAGCGGGGAAGGCCGGGGCGGGTTCAGGCTCTTCGGCTGCCTCGACCGGGGCTTCCTCCTCACCGAAGAACGAAGCAAGCCGCTCCGCCAGTTCCTCCGGCGGCGCCTCGACTTCCGAGCCGGGGGCGCCGAATCCGGCTTCCTCGTCCTGGTCGGCCAGGGCCGGAACTATGTCCTCTCCCCCGGCCGCCGGGGCGGCAAGTTCTTCTTCGGGAGCTGTGTCGGCAGGAGCAAAGGATTCAGCCGTCAGTTCCTCTGCCTCGCCGAAGAACGAAGCAAGTTTTTCCTCAAGTTCATCGGGCGGGCCTTCCTGGTCGGCTTCTCCTGCTCCGAACCCTTTCTCTTCCACTGAACCGGCCAGGGCCGGGGCAATTTCCTCCTCGGCGGGGGCGCCGGCATCAGGCCGGCCATCATGTTCTTCCTCGAGCTTCCTGGCCGCTGCCGCTTCTTCAATCGCCTCCGGGACGAATTCCTCTTGTTCGACCCCGAAGAAGAACTCAAGCTTCTCCTCCAATTCCTCGGGGGGTTCCTCCAGTTCACCGGCGCCGCCGAAACCGAATTCTTCGGGGGAATCCGCCAATGCCGGGGAGATTTCCCGTTCCCCTTCTTCGGCAATGGCCTCGTCGAGCTCCTGCAGGTCCGTCACGCCGGCCTCGGCAGGTGCAGGTGCTTCCTCGGCCGCGGGCGAAAACTCCGGAAACGTTTCTTCCTCAAAAGACAGACCGGGTTCCGCTTCTTCAACCCCGGCTCCGGTCGGTGCTTCGGTTTCGCCGGACGGTTGTTCTTCCGGCAATTCCCCCGTCTCCACGGGCGTGATTGCTTCGGGCGCGAGCTCTTCGGTGGGGTAGGTCCGGGCGATGAGATTTTTCAGGTTGTTGAGCCGGTTGACGCAGTCGATGAGGATTTCCTGGCGCTTCTCTTCGGCGAGGTCCGGCTGTTCAACCAGAATTTCCAGGGCATCGTAAAAATTGTGGAGCAGGGAAAAAGTTTCCGGATGGGCCCTGCCTTTTTCTTCCGTGATATAAGCATTGAGGGCGTGCAATCCCTGGATGACAACCTGCAGGTAGCGGTCGCCGGGGTAGACGGACCTCAATATGTTCAACTGTTCGGTCAGGTTGTTCAGGCCCTTGTCCGTTACCTCCCAGTCAAGTTCAAGGATGGCGGCCTGTATTCCCTGCAGGTCCTTGTGCTCGGTCAGGGGGAGGGGCGTGGAAACCTCTTCGGCCGCCGCGGCCGCGGTACCGTGACGCTGGGCGATCTGGTGCTGGAGAATTTTGAACTTTCGGACATCTGCTTTCAGCAGGGCGGTGATTTCCGCTCCTGTTATATGTTCCGATGAGAGGATCTTTTCAAAATCGTAGTAGAGGGTCAGCAGCAGTTTGATGGAATTGGGATGGGCGGAGGCGCCTTCACTTTGAATATATTTGCCGATTTTGTCGAGTCCCTGCAGGTAGACCTGGGAGACCTTGTCATGGGCGAACTGGTCCAGGTTCCTGAGATAGTCGATCTCCTCGTTCAGTATCTCCAGTGTCTCATCGGTTATTTCCCAGTCCAGGGAAAGGATAATGGATTTGAGGCGGGTAAGGGGTGAATCTTCCTCGCTGGTGAATTCGAACAAATCGACCTCATCGGTGGTGAAATCCTCATCAAGAAATCGGGTCAGGTCATCCACATTGTCCATGACTGGTTTTCCGTTTGGATTGTTCTGCGAGTTATTCATTTGTTCAGCGCTACCCGGTTCAATTCAATATTGGCGTCCTTACGACAGTTTCTTCTGAATGGAAACAACGGTCAGGGAAATTATTTTCTTCAAGGTTTCCGGGACATTATATCCGGTCAGAGCACTGGCTTCAAAAGAGGGCACTTTCAGTTTGCTGTTGAGGTCCTTCTCCATGATCTCGGTGGGCAGTATGGGAACTCCCTGGTTTCGCAGGTCAACTTTGTTGTATTGCATGACCAGGGGAATGCGGAAGATGGATTCCTTCTGGCCGAGGAGATTTTCATGGAGCTGATTGAGGGAACTGATGTTCTTTTCCCGCATCTGCCTCTGTGAGTCGGCGACGAACACGATGCCGTCAACACCCTTGAGAACGAGTTTCCGGGTAGCGTTGTATTTGACCTGGCCGGGAACGGTATACAACTGGATCTTCATGTCAAAACCCTTGATCTGACCCATGTCGAAAGGAAGAAAATCAAAGAACAGGGTCCGGTCTCCATGGGTTTTCAGGCTGACCATTTCCGATTGAATCTGTTTTTTGAAACGGCGGTTGATGTATTCGAGATTGGTGGTTTTGCCGCCGCGGCCGGGGCCGTAATAGACGATTTTTATTTGAACGATTTTATCTTTAAGGTTGATGAAGCTCAAGTTATTCTCCTGCTGCCGGTGTCCCCGTATAGAATCAAGCTTGTCGCAGAACGGAATGGACGTCGTTTTATACCCAAAGCTTCTTGATTTCCTCAATGGCTTCGACAACGTTGAGCCGCAGAAAGCCGAGAGAGATCTCCTTGCCGAACATGCTTATCAGCAGCAATTCGTCATCGATCTTGCTGAAATGGATATTGCAGTCGGTGCCCTTGTGGAACAGGAGGGAAAACTCCTGCTCTCCCACCAGCTTGGCCATGGCGTCGACGGTGGCGAAGTTGCCTGCAGCGAGGGCGGCGAACGAATAAACGTCATATTTGTTCTTGCCGTTGTCCTTGGCCGTGATGATATTGCCGGCCATATCGATGATAATGACACAGTCAACACCAATCTTGATGAGTTTATTCGTCAGGATCTCATCCATTCTTTCAAGCTGTTCCTGGCTGACGACACCGTAATTCATGATTTTACCTCTTTGACGGGCTTGATAACTACGTACTATTATAGGGAAAAATCTGATTCTTGTCCAATTAGGGTATAGTATACGCCAGAAAAAAAATTATATGAAGCTGTTTTTGCTGATTTTATTATTTTTTTAATTAAATCGCCCTGTAGGGTACCTTTGTCCACTCCCGCACGCAGGCTTCCGATCCTCCTGCCATTCACAACGGCAGGAAAGTTGCAAGCGGGCGCCCGGCGCTTTCTTTTCATTGTCGCGGTGCCCCCTTTTTCCCCTTGACAGTGGTGCGGCGGTGCGTATATGTATGCTAAATGAGAATCATTCGTATCTGGAAACGGCTTCGTTTCTCAGCACGAATGCGGTTCAGGCGTAAGGCCGGTGATGTGGAACGGCAGTTGGTGATCTTTTCGGCCGGTTGCCGATGAACTGAGTTTTATCCCTCTCCCTCTTCCTGGCAGGCGTCTGCGGTGCCGATTCCCTCCTTATCGGCATTTCGCAGACGCCATTTTTTTTGCGGCGCCAGCGGATAAACGAACCTGTTCAGTATTTCCTGGAATTCATTCCTGGGCAGTTCCCGCGCCCCGAGCCTGACCAGGTGTTCCGTCCGCATCTGACAGTCGATCATGCGGATTCCCGCCGCCCCGGCGTGGCGAACCAGGGCGTGCAGCGCGATCTTCGAGGCGTTTCCGGCCAGCGAGAACATTGATTCGCCGAAAAAGATCCGGCCCAGGGCGATGCCGTACAGCCCGCCGACGAGTTCGGCACCCTGCCGGCATTCAATGCTGTGCGCATAGCCAAGTTCATGCAGGAGGCGGTAGGCCTTGATCATTTCCGGGGTGAGCCAGGTCTCCACTCCGGCTTCGATCCGTATGGCGGCGCAGTGAAGAATGACCTCGTCAAAGGCCGTGTCGGCGGTGACGGTGAAGATCTTCTGCCTGATCGTCCTGGCAAGCCGGCGGGGCAGGTGAAATTCCTCGGGAAACAGGACCAGTCTGGGTGCGGGCGACCACCAGAGGATCGGATCGTCCGCAGTGTACCAGGGGAAAATGCCCTGGCGATAGGCCTCGATGATCCTTTCGGGGGAGAGGTCGCCGCCGATTGCCAGCAGGCCGTTTGGTTCGGCCATTGCCGGCGGGGGGAAGATCAATCGTCTGCTGAGCTGAAAAACGGGCATTGTCGCGCTGTCGGAAGAATACAAGCATCGGCCATCGGCCGGGCCCCGGAATCGGCAGGTCAGTCGCCAAACAGGAGCGCCATGGTTTTCCGTGCCGGCTCCGGCCCCCAGGAGCCGGCCGGGTAAAAATGGAGCAGCCGTTCCGGTGAAGGGCACTCCTCGCATTCCTGCAGAACCGGGGTAAGGAAGGCCCAGGAGAGTTCTATGCCGTCCTGGCGCCAGAACAGCATGTGGTCACCGGCGATGCAGTCCAGAAGCACCCGTGCGTAGGCATCCAGGGCAGCGCCCTTGTAATGCTGATGGTAAAAAAAATCCATGGTCATGGTGCGCAGGCAGATTGAAGCGCCCGGGTTCTTGGTCTGAAAGGTCAGTCTGATCGCCTCCTCGGGATAGGTTTCGATCAGCAGGCGGTTGGCATTGATGTTCTGCCCCAGCACTTCCCGGAAAAGCCGGTGGGGGACCTCCCTGAACTGGATGATGATCCGGGTTTCCTTGCGGGGCAGGCGCTTTCCCGATATCAGGTAAAAAGGGACATCCTGCCAGCGCCAGTTGTCGACATACAACTCCATCAGGGCAAAAGTCGGAGTGGGGGACCGGGGGTCAACGCCCGCTTCGGACCTATAGGCCGGTACGGACCGGCCGCCGATCTCGCCTTGGCCGTACTGGCCGAGGCAGATGCGGCTTCCCTGTTCAATGCTGAAATCGCGGAGGGAACGTATGACCTTGGCCTTCTCGTCCTGGATCGCATCGGTCTCGAAACGCGCCGGCGGCTCCATGGCGGTGAGGACAAGCAGCTGCATCATGTGATTCTGGAACATGTCGCGCAGCACGCCGGAATTGTCATAATAGCCGGAACGGGATTCAACGCCGATTTCCTCGGCCGCGACAATGCCGACATATTCGATGTGGTGCCGGTTCCACAGCGGCTCGAAGATGGAATTGGCGAAACGGAAAATGAGGGTGTTCTGAACGGTCTCCTTGGCCAGGTAATGATCGATGCGGTAGATCTGTTCCTCGGCGAAATGTTCATGCAGGGTCGCATTGAGCGCCACGGCCGTCTCGAGGTCGCGGCCGAAAGGCTTTTCGACGATGATCCGGGACCAGCCCGGAAAGGTCTGATACTGGGCGGCAAGGCCGGCCCCGCCGAGCAGTTCCGCTATGACCGGATACAGATCGGGCGGGACGGCCAGGTCGAATATGCGGTTGCCCCGGGTCTGCTTCTCCCGGTCGATTTGTTCGAGATGACGGGCCAGGACCTGAAAGCTTTGGCGATCGTAGGCGATGGGAAAATAATCCAGATTATCGGCAAAGGCGTGCCACGCCCGCGAATCCCGCAGCCTTTCCCCGAGGCGGGCGAAAAGCAGTTCCTTAAAAGCCGCGCCGGTCAAGGGAGTGCGGCCGCAGCCGACGATGGCAAAGGGTCCGGGCATGTTGCCCTGGACGTACATGGAAAACAGGGCCGGAATGAGCTTGCGGCTGGTCAGGTCGCCGGAAGCCCCGAAAATGACAATGATGCAGGGTTCCAAGGCGGCAGGACCGGGCCGGTCATCACAGGCGTGGAGCTGCTCCATGGTTATTTTTCCGCGGACGGTTTAACGGCGTGTCCGCCGAATTCCCGGCGCAGGGCGGCCAGCACCCGGTTGGCGAAGCTGTTTTCCTCCCTGGACTGGAAGCGGGCGAACAGGGAAAGGGCGATGACCGGGGCGGCCACCCGGCTCTCTATCGCCTGTTCCACCGTCCAGCGGCCTTCCCCCGAATCTTCCACATAGCCGAGCAGTTCTTCCAGGCGGGGATCTTCGGCGAATGCCTTTTCCAGCAGTTCCAGGAGCCAGGAGCGGATCACGCTGCCCTGGTTCCAGAGGCCGGCTATCCGCCCGTAGTCGAAGTGGTCGCGGTAGGGCGAGGCCTCCAGCAGGGCGAACCCCTCGCCGTATGCCTGCATCATGCCGTATTCAATGCCGTTATGGATCATTTTGACAAAATGGCCCGCTCCGGCGGGTCCGCAGTGGAGGTATCCGTTTTCGGGGGCAAGGCTTCTGAACAGGGGCTCGAGGTCGTCGAAAACCTTTTTCTCGCCCCCCACCATTGTGCAGTACCCGACCTGGAGGCCCCAGATGCCCCCGCTGACCCCGGCGTCCAGGTAGTGAATTGCCCTGCGGCCGAGGGCTTCGGCCCGCCTGATATCATCGGTATAACGGCTGTTGCCTCCTTCGACGATGCAATCCCCCGGGTCCAGGAGGTCCGCCAGGCTGTCGATGTGGTCGTCAACGACTTTTCCGGCGGGCAGCATGATCCAGACGATTCTGGGCGGCCTGAGTCTGCCGATCAGGTCCTCGAGGCTTGCCGCCCCTTCGGCGCCTTCGCGGACGATTTCTTCGACTTTTTCGCTGGTCCGGTTGTAGGCGACAACTTCGTGGCCGTCCCGCAAAAGCCGGCGAACCATGTTCATGCCCATGCGGCCGAGGCCGATCATTCCCATCCGCATACCGTTCTCCCGTCGTGCGCAACCCTGCTCCGGGTTCATGCTTATATCCGACCGATGTGATATGCAAAACCGATCGGACCCTCCGGGCCGCCCCGAGGGGTGACCTTCCGGATCAACAATAAATCAGCGGCGGGACGATGGCAATCAATTTGCTCAGGGACGGTGGAAAGTGCGGGGATCCGCGGGTTGGGAAATTTGGCGAAATCCGGCATAATCATTGAAACATGAGGGATTCGGGAGTACATAATAGTGATGGGAATAAAAACCATATGCGGCCCGGATCGATTGCTTGAACAGGCCCTCCGGGCGGAATGCGAATGCGGAAAAATTGTCCGAATTGAATAGCCATCCTTCATACAGAGAACATTTTCGCCTGAGCGCTCCTCCTTTCAGCCAGGGACCCGACCCGGAGCAGTTTTTCGGCGACGGGGGCAGGGAGGAACTGCTGGGTCGACTCCTTTCCGACATCGAGGAGGGCAAGCGGCTGATCCGGCTGACCGGAGGCGAAGGAGTCGGCAAAACCCTGTTCCAGCAGCTCCTCGCCGAACGGCTCCCCCGCGCCCGGTTTGATCCGGTCCGGCTCGATCATCCGGTCGGGTCTTTCGAGGATCTGCTGCGCCTGATCTGCCTGGCCCTGGGCCGTAAAACGGAGGGGGAAGCGGCTGCCCCGGCGAGCTTCCTGGCTGAATTCAAGGAACAGCTGCTGGACAGGAAAGCCAGGGGTATCCGGGTGGTGCTGCTCATTGACGATGCCGAAAAGCTGTTCCTGGCCACCCTCGAACGGCTGGTCCGGCTGACCTGCGACGGTGATGTTGAGGATGCGCTGCAGATCCTGCTTATCGGCCGCCCGGAACTGAACAGAAATATCGAGCAGCTTGCCGTGTACTGTGCCGGAATCGACCTTGATGTCCACTACGACCTGGAACCGCTGACCAGGACGGAAACGGAAAGATACATACGGCATCGTCTTGCATTGGCCGGCTGTCCGGCGGACAGGGCTGCAATAATATTCACCGCCGAGGCAATCACGGCCATGCATCAGGCAGCCGGAGGCAATATCGGGCTGATCGGTATGCTCGCCGACAAAGGCCTGACGGCCGCGTATGAGATGGGGAAGGACAAGGTTGCCGCCGATGCGCTTTTTCCCCGTCTGCAGGAGGCCGGCAACAACCGGAGCGGTTTTGCCCTGGTGCGGGAGTGGCTGCAAAAATACCGGCTGTGGCTGCTCCCGGCCCTGGCCTTTGTCCTGATCCTGCTGCTCCTCCCCCTCCGGCCTGACGACAGGGAAACGGAGGCGCCTGCGCCGCCCGTGGAGAAGCCCGAGCCGGCGGTCGAAGCGCCTCCTCCGGTCGAGCCGGCGGAAACGGCGGTGAAGGAAAAGCCTTCCCCCGCCGAAGCCGAGTCCACGGCAGGCGGGAAAGAGCCGGCTGCCGCCCGACAGCATGAGCAACTCAACGAATCGGCTCCGCAGCAGGAACCGCTCGGGACGGACCGGGTAAGCATGGAGGAAAAGAAGAAAGAGGCGGAGCCGCAGCGGCAGCCTGCCGCTGCCGAACAGGCGGGCAAGGGGAGCGGCGGAAAACCGGCACCCCGGGCGGCAGCCTCCCCAGCGGCGGAAGCCGCCCCGTCCGGACCCCCGGCCCCGCCGAAGGAGATAGTTGTTCTGCAACCTGCGGCGAAAAAAAGGGATGGTGCGCCCCAGCCTCCTGCCATTGTGGCCTTGCAACCGGCGGCTGCAAGAAATCCCCACGAAATCTTTCAGGAACGGACCAGGGCGACGTCAAACTGGCTGGCCTGGTCATACCGGGGCGGCTACACCATCCAGCTGATGATGCTCGGTTCGGACAGCGCCGAAGAAAATCTCAAAAGATTGCTTGTCCGGGACGACTATTATTCGGTCAAGGATGATCTCTATATCCTGCGCAAGACCTCCTCGCCGACTCTCCTCGTTTTCTACGGTCTCTACGATACCATGGAACAGGCCCGCCGCGTCCGGAACAATCTGCCCGGGTTCCTGCTCAGCCATCAACCCTATGCCCTTTCCATCAAAGATGCCCTGGAAAAGACCGGTGAGTAGTCGCGGCAATGGGTCCGCGGGCAACGCATGGCCCGGAGCTTCCCTGCCCGGCCGGCGCAAGGCACGGGAAAAGTATGGCGGGCGGCACCGTCCGGCGAGGCGCGGCCTGACCCGCTTGAGGAACGCATGAAGGTGTCCTGCCCGGGCGTCAGTCCGGAAATTTCAGACGGTGCCGCCCGGGCCGCGGAACTGATCAGGTCGGCTGGCACAGTCATCGCCCTGACCGGCGCCGGTGCCAGCACCGAAAGCGGTATCCCGGATTTCCGCGGCCGAAACGGCCTTTGGTCCCGGTTCGACCCCCTGGAGTATGGAACGATCGGTGCTTTCCGGCGTGACCCGGTCAAGGTCTGGAAAATGTTTGCCGAACTGCTGGCGGTCACCGATGCCGAACCCAATGCCGGTCACCATGCCCTGGCGGCCATGGAGGCAATGGGTTGCCTGTACGGAATCATCACCCAGAATATCGACGGACTGCATCAGAAAGCCGGCAGCCGGTCGGTTGTCGAGTTCCACGGCTCCCTGGCCACCTTTTCCTGCGGCCGCTGCCGGACCGCTCTGCTCCTGGCCGAGGTCCGGACCAGGCCGCTTCCACCCCTGTGTTCCTGCGGTGCCGTCCTCAAACCGGACGTGGTCTTCTTTGATGAAGCCATTCCGACCGACGCCCTGCATCAGACCGAAAAGCTGATCGCAACGGCCGATGTGCTGATCGTTGCCGGCACTTCGTGCCAGGTGGCCCCGGCTTCAACCATTCCTCTCCGGGTCAGGCGCAGGGGCGGCAGGATTATCGAGGTCAACCTGGCTCCGGCCCTGGGACCGCTGGCCGACATTACCCTTGCCGGCGGTTTCGGCGCGACCATGTCCTGCCTGCTCGCCCGTTTGCGGGAAAAATGATTGTTCCGGCGGAATGGAGGAGCGCAGCCCGGGGAACCTGTTGCCAAAAAGAACGAAAAGACTACTGTAAGAGAACCGTATCGACCGTTTCCTGATCTGCCGCTGCCATTTTGATTTTGTGACGGAGCGCCCCGTGCCATGTTCCTGACGCTGACGACGATATTTGTTTCCTCGTTCATCATTGCCCTGTCCGGGGCCCTGATGCCGGGACCGCTGCTGACCGTGACCGTCAGTGAAAGCACCCGCCGTGGCGCCGGCGCCGGTCCGCTGATGATCCTCGGGCATGGGATTCTGGAACTGGCCCTGGTGCTCGCCCTGCTGGCCGGGCTCGCTCCCCTTCTGAACCGGGACGGGGTGTTTGTGGTCATCGCCCTGGCCGGCAGCGCCATTCTCCTGTGGATGTCGGTCTCGATGTTCAGAAGCGTGGCCGGGCTGAGCCTCAGCCTGGACGAGCACAACGGCGGCGGCCGGAACCTGGTCCTGGCCGGCATTCTCTTCAGTCTCGCCAATCCTTACTGGCTCATCTGGTGGGCATCGATCGGCCTGGGCTATATTCTCCATTCCGTCAAATTCGGGGTGCCGGGGGTGGCGGCGTTCTTCACCGGCCATATCCTGGCTGACCTCGGCTGGTATGCCCTGATCTCCTTCGGGGTGGCCAAGGGCAGAAATTACCTCAGCGACCGCTTGTACCGGGGGCTGATCATGGGCTGCGCCGGTTTTCTCGTTCTTTTTTCCTGCTATTTCTTCTACAGTGGAATTGAAAAGCTTATTTAGATATTCCGATTTGACCCTTTCCGTGCTGCCTGCCATGTCCGACAATGATCTGCGGGAAATCTACCTTTTCCAGGGATTGTCCGAAGCCGAGCTGCGCCGGGTCAGGGCATGCGCCCGGGAGCGGCTATTCGCGGCCGGAGAATTTGTCTATCACAAGGGAGACAAGGGGGCCGAATTCTATGTCATCGTCGCCGGCCTGGTCGAGCTGATTGTTGAAACCCATGGAAATTTTGCCTGCGTTGCCGGGCAGGTGAGCACGGGCGGCCATTTCGGCGAAGTCTCGCTTTTGACCGGCAGGCAGCGGTCCCTGACGGTCCGAACCCTTGCCCCTACCCGTCTGCTGGTGTTTGACGAGGACAGGTTCAGAACCGTCCTGCTGGCCAATCCCCGGATCCATCAGACGCTTGACAGGGCCCTGGCAGAAAGGCTGTCCCTTGCATCGGACGGCTGGTCGGAGCCTGAAGGGAAGGCGGCCTTCCGGCGCGATGTCCCGGCCCTTGCCTCAGCCCCCGGCACTTCCGGCAGTCGGGACGGTACGCGGGAGGAGCGGGTTGGCGGGAAGGATGAGCGGCAGGATGATTTTGAACTTGCCCGGAAAATAAGGAAACAGATCCATCGTTTTGCCGCGCTTGACTCTCCCGTACTCATCGGCGGCGAACCCGGTACCGGTCGCCGGCTTGCCGCCCGCCAGTTGCATCTCCAGTCCGCCCGGCGGGACCAGCCTTATATTGAGCTGGATATCCGGGAATTCGAAACATGGATATGGGAAGAAAAACTGTTCGGCTACAAGCAGGATTCCTTTCCGTTTTCCTCGGGCAGGCAGCTGGGGGTCCTGGAGCAGGTGCGCGGCGGCACCCTGGTGCTTTTTCACGCGGAAAGATTAAGCCGGGAGCTGCAGGAAAAACTCTGCGATGCCTGCCGGTCCGGCAGATTCGCCGGCGTGGAAGGCAGTACCCCCCAGGCCCTCAGCGCCCGCCTGGTTTTTATAATCGACGGCGATCCCGCGGCAATGGAAGAGGAGATGATTCTCGTTCCGGAAATGGCGGCCCTGTTTCAACAGCATCACTTCATCCTGCCGCCGCTGAGGGAGCACAAGCAGGATATCCTGGCACTGGTTCATTTTTATATCAACCGCTATAACGCCGAGCTCAACAAAAGGGTAACGGGAATCTCACCGGACGCCCTCGGCATGTTGATGAAGTATGACTGGCCCGGCAACCTTACGGAACTCTCCACTGTCATTCACCGGGCGGTCATGGTTGCGTCGGGGGAGGAGATAATTGCCGAGCAGATTTTTTTCGGCCAGCCGGGCGGGGAAGGACGATTGTCGTTCAACCTGCTGCGCCTGCCCATGGTCAGGCGGCTTTTTGAGGGACGCCTGCAGCCGCGGCTCAGCAAGGTGGTATTGGTCCTGTTTGCCCTTATTCTGCCGATCCTGTTTTTTGGGCCGCAGGAGGCAGAAGACAACCTGGGCATCACCCTGTGCTGGTATATCGGCTGGCCGCTGCTGATCATTTCCTTTTTTTTTCTGCCACGGTTCTGGTGCAGCATCTGCGCCCTGTCGGCGCCGGGCAAACTGCTGCAGAAATATTTCCAGCCCACCCGAAGGATTCCGGCCTGGGCGGCCGGTTATTCCGGCTGGCTCATGGCGCTCTTTTGCCTGTCGGTGTTCTGGGCGGAGATAGTTTTCAACGCCTACGACAGTCCGCGGCTCACCGGGGTGATCCTGCTGGGCATCGCCCTGGGAGCCCTGCTGTTCAGCCTGTTGTTCGAGCGCTATTCATGGTGCCGGTACGCCTGCCCTCTCGGGGCGCTGAACGCGGTCTTCTCGATGCCGTCGATCCTGGAGCTGCGCGCCAACAGGGAAATGTGCGTTAACCAGTGCCGGGACCACGCCTGTTTTCTCGGCACAGAGACGTCGCCGGGATGCCCCATGTTCAGGCATCCATTCCTGGTGGACAACAACAAAGACTGCATCCTGTGCGGCCGTTGCATAAGGAACTGCCGGCTTCGCTCCATCGAATTGAACCTCCGGCTGGCCCCGCGTGAACTCTGGTCCCTGCGCAACACCAAACTGTCCGATAATTTTCTGATTGTCTCCCTGGGCGCGGTCTATTTTTTCCTTGTTCATCACGGGCGGTTCCTGGAGCAGGTCCGGATGTGGAGTGCCTCCCCGGGCGCGGGCACGACGGCGGGGTTCGTCCTTGCCGGAACGGGCCTGTTCTGGGGCCTGATCATGCTCGGCTGGGTCGGCTACCTGCTGGTGAGCACGCTGCAGGCGAAGCTTGCGGCCGAAGACCGGCGCAAGGTGACTTCGGCGGCCGGCTATGGCATCCTTCCCCTGGTCCTCGGGGGGTTCCTGGCCTACTACACGGACCTGTTCATCCATGGCGCCGGGCGGATTGCCCCCAATTTTCTGCTTGTCTTCGGCATCCGGACCGGCTCCTGGCAGTTTGACCTTCTTTCGCCGACCGCCGCGGCCACTGTGCTGCATATCATCATTCTCGGGGGAATGGGCGCCTCGTTCTATGCCACCTACAAAATTTTCAGCCGGCTGTTGGGGCCGCGTTTCTCCTTCTTCCATCTTGTGGTGCCGATGCTGGTCGTCTCCGCTCTCGGCTTTGTTTTCCTCGCCTCTGTCTGATGCCCGTGGACGGGCGGCACCGCCCGCCGCCGCTCAGGCCAGTACGCTCACCGCGGCCGCCAGGCCGTCCGTTACTTTGGCCATCCGGACATAATCAAGGGTTTCGGGGGTATCGGTGGGAAGATGGTAGTGGGGGGTCCGGTAAAAGGCGGTATCGGTCACCATGAGGGCGGGGAAGTTGAATTTGTTGAAGGACCAGTGGTCGGAAAAATCAATGCCGACAATGATGGCCGGGGCGTTGAGGGTTTCAACAGGCAGATCGGTGGCCGCGGCAAAAGCGTTTCTGACCTGCCTGGTCCACCGGGCCGACCTGAGGTTGCCGACCATGGCGATAAAATTGCCCCGGTCCGGATAGAGAGTCTTCATGAAGGGCAGGGGATAGGACTGGCTGCCGGGCGCATCCGAGAAATAACCGATCATTTCCAGGCAGATCATGCCCCTGAGCCTGGTCCCGGCCTGTTTCAGGCTGTGGGCATAGACATAGCTGCCCATTTTTCTGGTCCGGTAGGCCGGTGGTTCCTCCGGACAGAAGGCGGCCAGCCGAAGTCCCGCCGGCGGGTTGCGGCGCAGGAGCCGGGCGATTTCCATCAGGCCGGCGACCCCGCTGGCATTGTCGTCGGCCCCCGGGGTGCGGGACACGCTGTCGTAATGGGCCCCCACCACCAGCAGGGGTTTGTCGCCGCCGTCGCTTTCCCGGGGCGCGGCGATGACGTTGACATGGGCGGTATCCCGGTAGGGGACGGCCTGATGAGTTACCCCGTAGCCCAGGGAATGAAAGTGGTCGGAGATCCGCCCGGCCGCCTTTTCCAGCAGGTCAAGCCGGGGGGCAGGCCGCGGCCCGATCCCCCTTGCCAGGTATTCGACCCAGTCCCGCAAACGCTCAGGGTCCGCTGTCTGCATGAAATTCCCTTTCCGTTTTCCCGTTGCCGTGGCCACTGTGTTCTTCTGTCATTGCCGGACGGTTTCAGGCACCTGTCAACCATCAGGGAGGGTGAATCGTCCTTTGCGGGCGCAGGTGCTCCCGCAGGCGGCGCAGGCTGTCCCGGACGCCGCGGCCGAAGGCCAGGTCACGGACTCCGGCCAGCCCCAGGATCTGCGCGACCATGTGCTCCCGGGAAGCGTACCGCGGCCGCAGCCTGCACAAGGTCGTATATTGTCCGGATTTTTTTCCCTCGCGCACGATAACCGGCGACAAAATCCCCTTGCCGACATGATGGGCCTCCGGCGGTTCCTGCACGTCACAGGTGCGGACAGGCAGCACGAACCAGGGGCGGTAGGTGAACCGCAGCACCCGGTTGACATTGGTGAGGGCGCCGTAGCTCATGGAGGGCACTCCGCTCAGGCCGGCCCCGGCAAACACCTTGATGGCATCCGTTCCGGGCTCGGGGCTCCCTGCTTTTTTCCGGAGCAGATCCATGGACGTCAGGGAGCCGAAAACAACAAAACGAAGGGAGCGGGAAAAGAGGAAGAGGCAGAGGAGAATGACGCAGAGCGAAAACAGCAGCCCGGCGTAGGGATGGACCAGGGAGGCAAGGAGCAGAAGGGCGATGATGCTGTTTTTCCACAATGTGAGCAGCAGGTCGATGGACGAGAAGGGGCTGAGAAGGATGAGGAAGTTGAACGCCTGGCTGACAATCCAGACAACGGTGAACACGGCGATGACCAGCACAGAGATCATTGCCGGTTCGATCAGTTCACGCGCTCCGGCCAGGGATTGGACACCGGTTCCCTGCGCCGCGTGGGCGGCTGACACGAACAGCCCGCCGGCGGCATGGTCGGGGGGACCGGCCTGGTCGATGCCGCCGCCGATGGAAGTCAGCAGGACGATGAGGGCAAGCACGGCCGAGGTGTTTTTTTCCAGCAGGGTTTCGACGGCGTCCAGTGGGACCATGATGATCTTGGGGATGGCGATCTTAGCGGAATCCTTGAGGATGATGAGGAAAAGGATGACCAGCAGCGGCGCCCAGAATTGCGGCGCGGCATGCCAGGGCACATTGTCCCTCTGTTCGGCCGGGGTGGCGTAGTAGGTGTAGGCGCCAAGTACCGAAATGCCCAGAATGGGCGAAATTGCGCAGCCGGTGATCCTGGAGATTTCGTCGGCGATCAGCTCCCCCCTGGGCAGAAGACCGCCGAAATCGGAAGAGCCGCCGGTCGTCCCTGCCGCTGTCGAGGGGCCGGGAAAGAGGCAGATCAGGAAGATGACGGCTATGGCCAGCCGGGTCATTCTTTCAACCATGGGCATCATGCCTCAACATTTTTTCAGCGGCCAATCTTCTCCACGATTTTTCTCACGCTCCCGCGTTTGTTCCTGCACAGGGCCAGGCGCCCGGTGTTGCAGAACAGGAACACCAGGACGATGCCGGTGACGAACCCGCCCACATGAGCCCAGAAGGCGACTCCTCCCGTGGTCCGGCCGATGGTGGGTATGGCGCTGAACAACTGGAGGATGAACCAGTACCCCAGCATGAAATAGGCCGGAACAATGATCCTGGTCACGAAAAAACCGAGAAAAATCAGCATGTGCACCGGGGCCTTGGGGTAGAGGACGGCATAGGCGCCCATGACCCCGCCTATTGCCCCGGAGGCGCCGACCATGGGAACGGCTCCGGACGGATCGGAGAGCAACTGGGCCGCCACGGCGCCGAAGCCGCAGAGCAGGTAAAAGACGATGAAGCGGAAAAACCCCATGGCATCTTCCACGTTGTCCCCGAAGATATAGAGAAACCACATGTTGAGGATCAGGTGGAGCCAGCCGCCGTGCATGAACATGGAAGTAACGGGCGAAAGCCAGTTCGGCCGGGGCTGGGTCAGACAGTAGAGTTCGCTGCCCAGGGGTATCACCGTTCCGGCCTCGATCGTCTGCAGCAGTTCGCCGGGGATCAGGCCGAATTCGCAGATGGACCTGACCAGGGCGGGATGAGACCCCAGCCCCTGGACAAAGGTCCAGGCGCCGACATTCAGCCCTATGATGGCAAAGGTGGCGACGGAGGCATGGAGGGTCGGGTTATCATCGCGGAGGGGAAACATGATCAGGCGCCTTCGGGACGCGGTCGACTGGAGGGGATGCCTGCCGTAAACTTTTCGCAACGGGCTGTCGGTTGACTTTCATTCATCCGGTTCTGGATAATTATTCAACAATAAATTGTGATGCATGCCACTGCCGACGGCAAAAAGTCGGGGTGACCTTTGAATAAGCATAATAAAAATATCCTGGTCGGCAAAGAGTAATCGGCTGCATTACGGAACCGCGAGCCGTCTTCCCCGTATTTTTCCGCCTGCAGCCTGGCCGGTCAGGTCGGGAAAATGTTCTCCGTTTCGCACAGGGAGAATCGTCAACTGCCGACTGCCGGTGCATGTGGGGAGCCAGGGTGAGTTCACAAACCTAACGCAATCGGCTGGAATTGTTAGGGTTAGCTGGCTTACCCCAACCTGCTGATGGAGAAGAGCAAACAAACTGACAGCGAAGCTGCAAGCCCCTTCTGTCATCTGTCTTCTGCCTTCTGGTTATGCTGCCAACTGCCAATTCCCGTCTCAGCCGGGAAAGAATCACTGCAGCAGCAGCATGTAGACGCTCCGCAGCGCTCCGGGCACCCCGGAATTGTCCGCGGGGGTCACGGTGATGGAGAACTGCAGGGAATCGCTTGTCCCGTACGGGTCATGGACGGTGATGGTTATGGGCCCGTGGACCCCGATATCATCCTCGCCGGCCACGCCCAGCAGCCGGCCGGTATCCCCGCTGAATCCGGCCCAGCCCGGTTTATTGTTGATGGAAAAACGCAGGCTGTCCCTGTTGGGGTCCGAGGCGGTCGGGACAAAATCGTACATTTCGCCGGCGGCGATCACAGCGGGCGGAGTTCCGGAAATGGACGGCGGCAGATTGATCCCGGGGGGCAGGGCGGGCGTGATTACCTGGACGGCCGCTGAACGGCCGGAGAGGTTCCCCGCGTGGTCGACGGCGGCAACTGAGTAGGAATAGGCGGTTTCGGCGACCAGGCCCGCATCGATATAGGTTGTGGCGGCGGCGGTAGTGATGACCGTGTTGCCCCGGTAGACGCGGTAGCCCGCCACCCCGGTGCCGCCGATGTCGGCGGCGGCCTTCCAGGCAAGGTAGACCCTGTTGTAGCCGAGGGCCATGCCGGAGAGGTCGAGGGGGATGGTCGGCGGGACCGTGTCCGGATCGCCGACCTGGATCAGGCCGCCGAGGAGGACATTGTTCTGTTTGTCGGGTTCATGGTAGGTGCTGCCGGGGGCTGCAATGACCCCGAGACGGTATGTCCCGGCCGGTACGGCGTCGCTGATGAATACTTCCGTGTCCGCGCTTGATTCGCAGGGATACGGATAGGGTGTGCCAACGGGCTCGAGAAGGTTGACGTACCTGCTGCCGATCCGGATGTCGTCCGTGGTGACGGCATCGTCGGTGGAGAGGTATATCGCCACCTGAAACGGAATGCTTGTGCCCAGGCCGATATTGCGCACCGTGCTGGATACCGTAAAGCCGGCGCCCGGATACACCTTTGCCGGTCCGGACAGCGCCGTCATGGCCAGGTCGGCGCCCTCGATGGCGATCGGCTCGGGCGCGAAGCGGATATTGTTGGTTTCGTCAGCCTCCCAGATATACTTACTGCTGTCGACCACGGCGCCCAGGTAGTAGGTTTGCCAGACCATGGCCAGGGGGATTCCCAGCCGGATGTCCACCGGGACGAAAATGCAGTCTCCGGGCGGGATGTCATCGCCGTATGAGTATTCCAGGTTGAGCTTCTGGTCGTCGGCGGGGGAAATTTCCCGGTCAATCGACAGATACCAGGATATGCGGCCTGTGCCCGGGGCGATGCCCGGACCGTTATTGCAGACGGTCGTCTCCACGTGGATGGGCTGGAAAAAGCCGCCCCTTGCCGGGCCGGAAACGGCGGTTACTTCCAGGTCCGGCTGCAGCAGGCGGGTAACCGAGATCTCCAGGGTCCGGGTATTGCCGAGGGCGTCGGCGGCGGTCGCGGTAAATTGGTTTTCACCGATGACAAGGGGGACGCGAAGCTCGTAATACCCGTCCCCCGGGCGGCAGGGAACGGACTGGTTGAGGCCGCTGCCGGCGATCCTGACCGAGGCCACTCCGGATGGGTCGCGGGCGGTGCCGTACAGCACCGTTTCGGTCTGATAGGTCAGGGTCATGTTCGAGGAATTGAGGGTGAGGTCGGGCGGCAGGCTGAGGGTGGCGAAGGAGTACAGGCGGACGCCGTTGTCGTCCACGCTGCTGTTGCCGGCCTCGTCGGTGGAGGTGACCGTGAAGAAGTAGGTTGTGTTCTCCCGCAGACCGGAAAGGTGAACAAGGGGAGAGGTGAGCAGCCAGGGATCACCCTGGCGGGCGTCGAGCTCCTGATTTTCCCCGTAGTCGACGGCGGCCGAAACCGGCTCGTTGGTCGACCAGGCGACCTCCGCCGAATCCTGGCCGATGGCGGAAACCGCAACTCCGGCGATATCGGGGGGGACGAGGTCGGCAACGGCGGTTGCCGTCCGGGTTGCCGCCTTGCCGGTGCCATCGTCGGCGTCCTGGTAGACGGCCGTGATCAGGTCGTCGTTGCCGATTTCCACAAAACCGTTGCCGCCGGCTGCGGGAACGGACCGGGCCGGGATGGAGCCGATGAAAATCGAGGTGTCCGGACCGCTCTCGATGAGTTGGACGGTCTCGCCGGGATCCGAGGTGCTGGAAATGGAAGCCGTCGCCTGTTCCGGGGTCGAGTTGCTTCTGTTGAGGTCGCGGTCGGCGACCTGGATCATGATGGTGCTTTCATGGTTGTATCGCCCCCTGTCGAGACTGATGAACCCGGCGGAGGAAATTCTCCTCGCGCCGGTGACCACCACGGCAAAGGGCTGGGGGCCGAAGGGTATGTTGTAGCCGCTGACCCGCACCGTATAATCCCCGGACTGAAGGGTCGGGATGTACACCTGCTCCTCGACGTTCAGCCTGTCGCTCTCGCCGCCGGGGACGGAAATGCCGCCGGCGAACACATTGCCCAGGTAGATCGTGCCCTCCGGGGTGGTGACCCGCAGGTCGAGATCATTGACCAGGGCCTTTTCCGCCCCCTCGAGGCCTGGATAATCCGTCCAGACAAGGGTGACCTTGAGGTACTGGCCGTCGGTGGCGAAATAGCGCCTGCTCCAGCTTGCCCCGGTTGCCAGGCCGGGCCCGACGTCGGCGGCGTCGAGGTACTTGTCGTCGGGGAAGAAATGAAGGGTGTCGGCCAGGTTGATCCGTCCCCATCCCTGGCCGGTCGAAGGGGCGGGACCGTCGGTATAGGCGCCGGTCATGCTGCGGGCGCTGTTGATGAGCGTGGCCTTGATCAGGGCGGCCGAGGGTTCAAAGCCGGAGGCCGGATCGGCCGAGCCGTTCGGCCAGTACCCTTCCAGGTAATACTGCCGGACCAGGGCCGCGGCGCCGGCAACGGCGGGAGTGGCCATGGATGTCCCGCTGTAGGCGATGGTGCCGCTGTTGAAGCTCCCCTTCAGGCCGTCGGAGTCCGCCGAGACGATGGCGACGCCGGGGGCGGTGACCGTCGGCTTGATCCGGCCGTCGGCGGTGGGGCCGTTGCTGCTGAATGCAGCGACATTTTCGGCATCAAAGCCGTTTTCCGTGGCGCCGACGCTGACGCAGTTCTTTGCCGTCGCCGGGGCGCCCACGCAGCCTTCCCCTGAGCCGGCGTTGCCGTTGGCAAAGAAGGCGAGGAAATTCTTGTGCTCCCACATGAAACGGTCGGCGCTCCGGGCGTAGGTTTCATACAGGTTGACGGGCGCGCCCCAGCTGTTGGTGTGCAGCCGGGCGCCGGCGGAATAGGGGGTGGCGAACAGCTGCCCCAGATCGGCGGGGGGATAGACGGCCGTCTGCTCGCCGGGGGTGATGTCCTGGATGAACAGCCTCGCCTCCGGGGCCATGCCGGCGGCTTCGGAAAAACCGTCCACCGGAACGCGATCGCCGGCCACGGTGCCGGCCACATGGGTGCCGTGGCCGAAATCGCCGTCGTAATCATCCGCATAGGGCGTATAGCCGACAACCTTTCGATGGGCCGGTCCGATGGGCCTGGCCGCCGGGTCATGGAACCAGGGCATGTCATAATCGAGGCCGGTATCGCCGATGCCGACAATCTGCCCGCGGCCGCGGATCCCCCTGTCCCATAACGGCGTGTGGTACGGGACGGAACTCTGGATTGTCCAACTGGTGGTTTCGTTGAACAACCGCAGATCCGGGGCCTCTTCAATCCAGAGAATTTCCTCCAGCTCGGCCAACCGGCTGATCCCGGCCGCCGCCATCCGCACCGCTGCCATGTCCCGGCCGACATCCAGCACTTCTCCCTTTTCCCGGTGGACGGCGGCCAGCAGGGCGGAAAGCCCGTCGGCGGAGTCCACCCGGACAAGGATGGCATCAGCCTGGTCCCGGGGTTTTCCCGGCGGTACGGCCTGGTTCCGCAGGTTGCCCATCCTGTCGCCGAGGTTTTTCCTGATCTTGTGTTCCGGCCTGTACCTGGCAATCCCCTGGACAAACGATAATTTCCCCACCTCCTGGCTGACCGCGTCGTCCATGGTGACCAGGAAGGCAAAATCGGGAACGTACTCGTCAATCCGGCAGTCCAGGTCGGTCAGCTGCCGTTTTTCCGCCTCCCGGACCGGACCGCTGAACAGGACGAACCATTTGGTGGGCCCCCTGCTGTCCCTGCCGCCGCTCTCTTCCTGCTCCGGGGCCATGACTGTCAGGCCGGTCGTGTCAATGGTAAAGCCGTTGAATTCGAGGGCAAAGGCGGAGGGGGGGCAGAGGGAGGTGGCGGACACCAGCAGCAGAAGGAGAAGGAGGCAGGTGGTCCGTGGAACGGAGGGACGCACCGTTCCGGGGAAACGCATCCGGGGCAGGGGAGGGAAGCCGGTGACTGGGACCTGAAGTATTTCGCGCAGGGCGGCACTCCGGGAAAATCTCATCCTGTCCTATCCGTAAAGGCTCAACCCCCGCACCACAAAAGGGATGCAAATGAAAAAGCCGGAGGACCATGGTAATCTGGCGCTCCGGCTTTCATTTCAGCATCGTTTTTGCAACCTTCATATCATGGCGGCTCAGGCGTTGTCATTCGTTCTCATTCTTAAGTTCAGTATATGGGAAAAGGGAGGGGAAAGTCAAAAAATGAATGGAAAATTAATGAGAAGAGCTACGCTGTGGTATTCAGCGGAGGGGAGGTCGGCATTGCGGAGCGCTCTGGAAGAAGGGTTGGGGTACATTCATTTTTTCTGTTTTTGCCGATCCGTGCCGACATAGCTGCCGCGATGCCAGTACCCGATCCTCCCCCCGCCTCCGGGGGAGGACTCCACCCCGTAGCCGTGCCGCTCGCCCTCGGACCATTCCCCGGCATATTTTTTTCCGTCCGGAAAGGTCATTGTTCCCTCGCCGTCGGGTTTCCCCTTTTTCCATTCCCCGACATATTCGGAGCCGTCGGGGAAGGAAAAGGCCCCCTCGCCGTGCCGCTGGTCACGCTTCCATTCGCCGGTGTATTTCTTGCCGCCGGGAAAGGTATAGGTCCCGTGGCCGTGTTTTTCCCCCCATTTCCAGTCGCCGCTGTACTGTTCGCCGGTGGGGTAGGTGAAAGTCCCCTGTCCGTGCTGTTCGCCGTTTTTCCACTCACCGATGTAGCGCCCGCCGTCGGAGAAGGTGTACGTCCCGGATCCCTCGTATCTGCCTTTCCTGAAATCCCCGGTGTATTGCTCACCGCCTGGAAAAGTCATGGTTCCCCGTCCATCGATACAGTCGCCCTCGATGCATTCGCCGGGGCATTGCAGTGGCAGCAGGCACAGGACTGCCAGGATAAAGGCGGCCGCGCTGTTTTTCACCGCTGCTCCTGCTGTTTGCGCCCCGGTAGAAAAATCATCGGCGGCCGGATGTTGTTGACGCCTGTGTCATTGTCGCAGCCTGGTCCGGCTCCTTCGCCGTTTTTCCTTGTCATGTCACACACCGGACATCGGCATCAGGGGCGGCCGCAGCTGTACACGGCAAAGGAGCGCTCCCCCTCGTATACCTCGGAAATCGGCAGGATTGTGTCTCCCCCCATTTCCGCCGCGCTGTTGCGGCCCAGGATCGAAAGTTCGGCCTCGACCTTCTGCCGGCTGCGCTTGAAATAGCCGACCTTGTCGACGAGGGAGACGGTGGTGTTGCCGATTTTCAGGCAGCCGACGATTTCCGTCGGACCGGAAGCCAAACGGACCTGATGGCCGCCCGGGGTAGGCTTCACCCAGGTGCAGCCGCCGAGCAGAAGGATGCCGAGCAGCACGGTTGCCGGAAATTTCATGGCCGGGGTTCCTCCGGTGGTGAGAGAATGGGAAAATTTTTGGCGAAAAGGCATAATTTCTTCGACCGTTGCGCGGGTTGTCGGCGCATGACCGGTCCGCCGGGAGCCGTTCCCGCAGGGACATCGATGCTGAACAATGACGCCCTTGCCGAATTTTGTCCAGCGGAAAATTGCCGGGCCCTTCCCGGGAAAGTTCCGGCGGCTCAGGCAGGCGAAGCCGCGTTTCATCCGGCGGATTCTCCAGGGCCGGCGCCGCCCAGTTCAAGGATGCGGCGGCCGTACGCCGCTTTGAGATCCTCCAGGAATTCCTGGTCTATGGGGCCCCGCCGGGTCGTGACCTCGGTGAACCGTTTGGGAATGGTCACGTTTTCCGGCCGGTATCCGCAACCGAGACGCATTCCCCATCGCATTCCCTGGATTTCCGAGGCAACCCCGTCCATGTTGTCCGCCAGCCCCCGGTAGCCGACGCTGTTGAGACAGTCGGCGAGGACTTCGCCGCTGTAGACGCCCCGGGCAAACAGGCAGGCAACCATTGAGGTGAGAAAAACCCTGGCCTTCTCGTCATCGACCAGGAATCGCACCGCGTCCTCCACGGTCCCGCCCGAGGGCTTCTGATCAAAGGCATAGCCCCCCGTATCGAGGTGGGAATGGCGGAATCCCAGGGCCTGGGCGACAAAGAAGACCGGGCCGGTGGCATAGCCCGCCATTTCCTGGCCGAGAACGCAGGCGAAATCGGAGCCCCCGTAGTGTTCCGCCGCCTTCATGGCACCGCGGGAAAGGAGTCGGTAAAATTCATTGCTGCCGAGGGCCAGGTCATGCAGGGCCGCCTGGTAGGCGGAGGAGTTGCCGAAGGCGAGAGGGCCAAGCGTTTCCCGTGCGCTGATGACCCCCCTGTCCTGGGCCTCCGTGGCCCACGCCAGGGCGACGCCGGCCGACATGATGTCAAGTCCCGTTTTCTCGGCCGCGTCAATGAGCTTCAGGACCTCGAAGCAGTCCATGACGCCGAGCATGGAGCCGAGAGCGAAGATCAGCTCGTAGTCGTAGGAAATCTGGCGGTAGATGTACCGGTTTTCTTCCCGGAAGCGCTCCCGGACAAAACCGATGTGGATGCAGCCCACCGGGCATCCCGCGCAGGCGGCGTTTCTGAGGAGCGCGGCCTCGGCGAACCGCTCGCCGGTGATGCCCGCCACGCCCTCGTCCGCGGTGGCCTGGAGGTTGCGGACCGGCAGGGACTCGAGGTCGTTCAACCCCCGGACATTGACGGGCGTGCCGAGATTGTGATACTTGCTCATCATGTCGGTGCCGGTCATGTCCGCGTGGACCCGGTCAAAAACCTTGGCGTACTCCCTGTTCGCCGGGAGGGGAAAGGAGCCGTCGCCGAGGATCACGACGGCCTTCAGGTGTTTTGCCCCCATGACCGCGCCGCCGCCGAGGCGGCCGAAATGGCGGTAGGAGTCGCAGTTGATGCAGGCCATGGGCGACTGCCGCTCCCCGGCCGGGCCGATCCGGAGAATCGATCGGTGCCCCGAACCCGGAAACATCCGCCGCAGGGTCTTGCCCGCCACCTGCAGGTCGGTGCCCCACAGGTAATGGACATCCTTCACCTCGATCCGGCGGGAGCCGACAATGAGGGCCGAGGGCAGTTTTGCCCTGCCTCTGATCACCAGGGCGTCGTAATCGGCGAAGCGCAGGGACAGGGCCGAGCGCCCGCCGGCGTGGCTTTCGGCATACTGGTCGTGGTAGGGGGACTTGAAGGCGCAGACGGTCTTGCTCATCAGGGGGAAATATCCGGTCAGCGGCCCGATGGCGAAGATGAGCGGCTGCCCCGGATCGTCCCAGGGCCGGTCGGGCAGGCCGAATTGTTCAAAAAGCAGCGCGGCCAGGCCGCTGCCGCCGGCCACCCTGTTCCTGCCGTCCATGGCGGTGATGGTGTTCCGGCCGGTGGACAGATCAACCACCAGCACCCTGAAATGGTCCCTGATCATGGCTCCACCTCCCCGGGGGCCTGTTCCTCCCCGCCGGCCTCCGCTCCCTGCCCGGACAGTTCCATGTGTTCCAGGCAGTCGTGGGGGCAGTAGGGAACGCACCTGCCGCAATGGATGCAGACAAACGGTTCACCGGCTCCGTCAAGATAGATCGCGTCCACGGGGCAGGCCCTGGCGCATTCGCCGCAGCGGATGCAGAGCTTCTTTCTGACGATGACGCCGCCCCCCTGGCGCTGACTGTACGCCCCGGTTGGACAGGCCGCCACACAGGGGGCAGGGTCGCAGGCCAGGCAGGTCAGCGCCTCGAAGCCCGTGGAGAGGCCGCCCGAGGACCTGATGCGGATGCCGGCCGTGTCCCAGGACAGGCGCTTATGGACCAGGCGGGCGCAGGCGACCGAGCAGGAATGGCAGCCGATGCAGCGCTCCATTCTGGGGGTGGTCAGGATCTTCATGATGGTCTCCCTTTTTCCTCCGGTTCCATCGGGGAGAGTCCTCCTGCCGGCACTCTATTGAATTCCAGGATTCCGACGCCGTGCCTGCTTTTTTCTCCGCCGAACAGGAGGGTCAACAGCATGCCGGCCAGCAGCAGGAGCGCGATGATGAGTAGAATGAGATCGTCCCTTTTCATTCTGCACCGTTGTCAATCAGAGCGGCATGCCGGTTTGCAATCCAGCCGCGTTTCACCATGTTGAGGGCGCCCTGGGGACAATGACCGCGGCAGGGGTCGCAGCCGGAACATATTCCGCCATCCCGGGGCCGCGTTTTTGAACCAGGTCCCGCCGTTTTCGAGTTTGGGGCGGCCGACCCCCTCCGCCCCCGTCCGGTGAGGACCTTGACGGCGTCTGCGGGGTGCATCAGCAGCACCCCCGGATGCTCTGCCAGTACAACTGCCGCAGCCAGCGGAGAAAATCAACACCGGTGCGGCGGCTCAGTTCCCGGGCGGCCGGCTTGAGCTCCATCAGGTTCCCGGCCGGCGGCGGTTCATGGAAACCGAAAACGATGGCGTTGCTGTTGGCATTGGCCAGGAGCAGGGTAAGGACCTGCCCGCCGAACAGCTTCGCCAGGGCTGCCCGGTGCGTGGGAAAATCGTCGGCCGGCCGGTTCCAGAGGTTCATGGTGAAAACGCCGTTTCCGGCGAGCAGCGTCCGGCAGCAGCGGAGAAAATCCTCGCCGAGCAGGGCACGGGCCGGGCCATGGTCGGCAAAGGCGTCCACCATGATGAGGTCGTAGCGGGCGCCGGTCGCAAGCCGCTCGGCGGCCACCTCCTCCCCCGGGGCCGGCATGATCCGCAGCCGTCCGTCCTCGGGCAGCAGGAAGTAGGGGCGGCGGGGGAGAATTCCAGGAGGAATTTCACCAGCGAGCCGCCGCCGAGACCGACCAGGAGCATGTTTGCCGGAGCGGGCTGGAACAGCAGGGCGCACATCATCGCCTGGCTGTATTCAAGGTACAGCCTGTTGGGATCGTCCAACAGCATGCAGCTCTGCAGAATGCCGCCTTCCAGATAGAGACTGCGGCGGGTGCCGTCGTCGGCGACGATTATTCCCGATCTTCGGGAGCCGCGGTAAATGACCCTGCCGTGGTCAGTTGTCTGGGCCGACGTCTGGTTCATGTTCTCGGTGTCCGGCGGGGTGGCGGCGGTTCATGGTCAATTGCCATTTTTCATCCTCGCTCTGATCCGGGCGGCCCTGTCACCGGAAAGATATTGGGGAGCGCGGTCATGGTTGCGGATCGTTCCTCCGGGACGCCGACAATGGCCGCGCCGCTGGAGGGATGAAAACCCGGGCCATGACGGGAAATAATCGGTGAAATCCCCAACTTTCATCTGGTCATATCCCCAGATTTTCTGATCGGCGCCACTGTCCGTTGTCTATCATTTTTTATTAACAATTTGTAATGATTACAGATAGCTGATTCGCGGGAACGGGGCATGAATATTGCAAAGTTTTGGTGCATTTATCAGCAATTTTTTCGTTCAACGTCAACCTCAATCCATGGAAATGGCAGTGGATCCGCCGCTGCGCGGCAGCCGGATCCCCTTGCCCGTACCGAACAGGCGAGTCATGAAATACGGGGAAATTTCGGCGGCAATCGTTGACAACAAAGGAAGGGCAAGAAGGAATATGGATATATTTCCCGCACTGCTGAACTGGCTTCCGGGCATGCTCCTGCTCATAAATGCGGTTCCGATGTCGTTTATTGTCGGCCTGAATGCGGCCCTTCCCCTTTTCATGATGTCACTGTTGTTTCTTCCCCCCGTCGAAGAATTCATCCATGCAAAAACCAGTATCTGCATCAATCCCAAGACCAAAATGGTGCTGTCGTTCTTCCTGTATGTGCCGCATTTTTATTTCGTCCTTTCCTACATTGAATAATCCGGAGAACCTGCCCCCGGTTCGGTAACCCGGCCAAACCCCTTGGCCCCGGTCCGGCCCGGGCTTTTGGGACCGGTATTTCGTCAGCATTTCATCAATTTCTGCTTGCGGGCCCGCGGCAGTTGCTTGATCTTGAGCTCCAACCTGGCGGCAGCGGATCGGGATCCCGCCTTTTCCGCGTAAACCAGTTGTACCGGCCTTCTGGATTTCGTGTACCGGGCGCCGTCCCTGCCGGAATTGTGCGCCGCGATCCGCCTGGGCAGATCATTGGTCATCCCGGTGTACAACGTGCCGTCGCTGCAGCGAACCATATACACATACCAGATGTCGCCGTTCTCAGCCATTCGCCCTGCTCAAGCCTGGACGGGGTCTTTCCCTTTTGCCGGTGATGGAGCTGCCACGCGGGGGATGGTTTATCTGCCGGATACGGCCTTGCACCACTCCCTGAGCAGGTTTCGG
>JALHJD010000278.1 GCA_022837185.1 Desulfobacteraceae bacterium | reverse complement strand
GTCAAGGGTGTCCTGGGAAACGTTGGCGAAAATGAACAGGTCTTCGTCCCATTGCACCCGTTCCAGCACATGGACCCACAGGCGGGGAAAATCGCCGACGTCGAGGTCCCCGTCGGTGACGATGAGGAACTTGGTCAACGACAACTGTCCCTCGCCGAGAATGCGCAGAGCGGCGGCGAACGCCTCCCGGGGGTAGCGGTTTGCCACCCGGGCGGCGGCCAGGCAGTGAAATCCCGTTTCGCCGTAGGTCTTCAGCTGCCGCACCCCCTTCATGACCAGGGGAAAAAGGGGTGAGAGCAGGTCCTGGAGAAAGTCGCCGATGAAAAAATCCTCCTGCCGGGGGCGGCCGACGACCGTGGCCGGGTAAATGGCATCTTTCCGGTGATAGAGGTGGGTGGTCTGAAAAACCGGATAATCGTGCTGCAGGGAGTTGTACCCGTAGTGGTCGCCGAACGGTCCTTCCGGCCGCCTGATGCCGGGCGGCACGATCCCTTTCACCGCGAATTCGGCTTGGGCGACAAGCCGGTGGCCGCCGAGGGGGTCCGGCGTCATCGCCAGTTTACTGCCCTGCAGGAGCGAGGCGAGCATGAGTTCGGGGATATCCTCGGGCAGGGGGGCGATGGCGGCCAGCATCAGGGCCGGCGGTCCGCCGATGTACAGGGTCAGGGGCAGGGCCTGGCCGCGCCGTTCCGCCTCATGATAGTGATAGCCGCCGCCTTTGTGAATCTGCCAGTGGATGCCGGTGGTCTGGTCGTCATGGCGCTGGATGCGGTACATGCCGAGGTTGTGGCCGCTGCCGTCGGGATGTTCCGTGTAGACCAGGGGCAGGGTGACGAAGGCGCCGCCGTCGCTGTGCCACGAAGTGAGCATGGGCAGGGTGGTCAGCCGGGCCGGCTGCTGGCAGCATTCCATGACCGGGGCCCGCCGCGTGGTGGTCATGCCGATTTTCAAGGACTGGCTGAGCAGCGGCCGTGCCCGCCACAGGGTTTCGAGGGAGGGGGGCATGAGGTGCTCGATGAGTTCGACCAGATGGCGGACAAAATCTAGGGGCCGGGAGCCGAAGGCCAGTTCAAGGCGGCGGGTGGTGCCGAACAGGTTGGTGACCACCGGAAAGGACGAATCCCTGACGCGGGTGAACAGCAGTGCCGGCCCGCCGCGGGCGATGACCCGGCGGTGGATCTCGGCGATTTCCAGATAGGGATCGACAGGGGTGTCGATGGTGAGCAGCTCGTCCTCCTTTTTGAGGAGCTCCAGAAAGCCGCGCAGGTTGTCAATGGGAGGCATGCCGGTGGTTCTCCGTGGACGGATCAGTGCGAATGGTCGCGGCCGCCAAGGAAAAGGGAATGGTATTCCTGACCGCTCAGGTGGTTGCGCATGACCTCGGTGAGGAGTTGGACGACGCGGCGGATTTCATCGTCGGTCATCCTGGGAATGAGCGCGGTCAGCAGTTCATCCCCGCTGAACAGCCGGAGAAAGGCCGCCAGCGACCTTTCATCGTCCGCCCTGGTCAGGCCGAAGACGATATTATCGGCGGCGCCGGTGCGATCGGCAGGCATGTCAACCCTGGAGGATCTTCCACCAGACGGTGCGATTCCTGGGGCCGTCGAACTCGCAGAAAAAGATGCCCTGCCAGGTGCCGAGCTGGATGCGTCCCGATTCGATGAACACCGTGACGCTGCCGCCGGTCAGGGTCGTCATCATGTGCGCGGGGGAATTGCCTTCCTGGTGGCGGTAGGGGAAGTCGAGCGGAACCATTTGCCGCAGCACCCCAACCAGATCCTGCCGGACCGCCGGGTCGGCACCTTCATTGATGGTCAGCCCGGCGGTGGTATGGGGACTGTAGACCGTGCAGAGGCCGCTGCCGACACCGCTGTCGGCAACGGCCTTCTGGACCTGGGCGGTGATGTCCACCATCTCCATGCGGCTGGAGGTGGACAGAGGAAGCTTTCCCCCGGCCGATGTCATGCTATGGCTGGACCTGCCAGACTCCGTTTTCGTCGCGGCAGGCCGTGGCAAAGGTGGTTTCCGTTTTTCCGTCAATGATGGCCTGGATCTCCGCCTTGCGGCAGACCTGGGTTCCGGTGCCGCTGTAGGCCGGCTGCGGCGTCACCCGGTACTGGTTACCGCTGTCCGGGTTGATCCACGAAGAGGCCGATCCGGAGACACCGCGCTCATAGACATGGTTCAGCTGTTCGCGGTCATACTTGTCCATCTCGTTGCCGACAATGTAACCCAGCAGGCCGCCGATGGCGGCACCGATCAGGGTTGCCTCGGTGTTATGGCCGATGATCTGGCCGAGCAGGGCGCCGCCTGCTGCCCCACCGACCGCGCCGTACTGGCCCTTCTTCGGCATGTCCGCGCAGGAAGCAAGGAAAAAGCACGAGATTATGAGCGGGACGACAATAAAATGTTTCATAGCATCCTCCATGGTGTTTGGGTTGACTGTACCGTCAGTTTCCTTTATCCGTTGTACCGGGGCAACGTCCTTCCTGCTCGGGGCATATGGAGCGGGGCAGGTTTTTGCCGCTCTGCACCCCCAGTTCCCTGAGCGCTTCGGCCCGGGTGATGAGATTCCCCTTGCCGGTGCTCAGGCGGTTTCTGGCCCTGTTCCAGGCTTCGTGGCTCTGGTGCAGGCGGGCGCCGATCTCTTCAAATGCTTCAATAAACCCGATGAACTTATCATATAGACTCCCTGCCTGTTTGGCAATAGCTAAACTGTTGCGGGCCTGCTCGTCCTGCCGCCACATGTGGTTGACCGTGCGCAGGATTGCCAGCAGGGTCGAAGGGCACGAGAGGATCACTTTCTGCTCCATGGCGCGGGTGAGCAGGGCGGGCTCCATGGTCACCGCCGCCTGGAAGGCGCCCTCGGCCGGGAGAAAGAGAACGACGAAATCCGGCGCGTTGACGCCGTCCAGGAGATGGTATTCCCTGGCCGCCAGCCCGGAGATATGTTTTTTCAGGGAATCGAGGTGGCCCCGCAGGCAGCCCTGACGTTCGTCCTCCCCCTCGGCCCGGCACGCCTTTTCATAGGCCGTCAGCGAAACCTTGGCGTCAATGACGATCTGCCTGCCGCCGGGGAGCCGGACCATGGCATCCGGCACCCGGGATTTGCCGCGATTGTCCTTGAGGCAGACCTGGAGGTCAAATTCCCGGCCGCGGGTCAGGCCGGAGTCCTCCAGCAGGCGCTCCAGCACCAGTTCCCCCCACATGCCCTGCATCTTGTTCTGCCCCTTGAGGGCGTTGGTCAGGCTGATCGCGTCTTCGCTGATCCGGAGATTGAGGAGTTTCAGATGTTCTATCTCCTTGATGAGGGAGACGCGGTCCCTCGATTCCCGGTCATAGACATCCTCCACCTTCATCCTGAATTCCGCGAGCTGCTGGCGGACAGGGGCCAGCAGGGTGTTGAGTTCGTCCTGATGCCTGCTGGTGAGGGCCACGCCTTTTTCCGAGAGGATCCTGTCGGCCAGCAGCTGAAATTCCTTTTCCATCTGTTCGC
>JALHJD010000277.1:1283-4789 GCA_022837185.1 Desulfobacteraceae bacterium | reverse complement strand
TGCGCTGACCGCCGGGAGTGGTGGTCGATACATCGTAGCTGACAAGGACAAACATATTTTTCCTTACCTCCATAAAAACGGCGGGTAGCCGTCCAAATCGCCCCGCAAGTACCTGGCCAACAACAGAGCCTGGGCATACGGCAGCAAGCCGACACGAATCCGTTCATTCAGGAAAGGGTGCATGATTTCATCCTGCTTGCGCTTCTGATAGGCCACCAGCACGGTCTTCCGGGTGTCGTCATCCATAAGAACCGCTCCGGATTCGGAAATGGTGAATCCCTTGGCCCTGACCTGCCCCAAGTTGACCAGGGACAACGCCAGCCGGTCGGCCAGCAGAGGACGGAATTCCTCCATCAGGTCCAGGGCCAGCCCCGGCCGACCGGGCCGGTCCCGGTGGAGAAAGCCGACGGCCGGATCGAGGCCCACCGATTCCAGGGCGGAGCGGGTATCGTGCAGGACCAGGGTGTAGAAAAAGGAAAGCAGGCAGTTCATCCGATCCAGGGGCGGCCGGCGGCTGCGCGCATGAAAATGGAAATCCGCCTTCTGCCCGGTAATCAACTGGTCGAAGACGCTGAAATAGGTCTTTGCCGCCTCGCCCTCAAAGCCGCGGGCGGTGTCCAGATCAAGGTCCTGCTTCAGGTGCATGAGGATCGAGGAGAGCCGATCCACGGACCCCCGCAGCACCGGTTCATCAACTTTTTCGCAGTGGTCGCGCAGGCAGCGCTGGATAATCGTGCGGCAGTTGAGGGCCTTGCCAATGACAAAGGCGCGGGCCATGCCGGCGGAGAATGCGGTGTCATCGGCATAGTGGTACTGCCGGCGGCGGAGCAGAACATTGCCGGAGACCGGTCCTTGCACCCGGGCCAGAAACCGGCCGTGTTCGGTGAGGAAGCTGACGGTCACGTCCCGTTCGGCACAGAAGCCCATCAGAAACGGACTCATCATGACATTGCCGAAGCAGACTATCCCGTCCAGGGTGTGGACCGGCAGCCGCAGCCGGACCTCACGCTCCACGTTGACGGTCACCGTTTCCCCGTCCTTGTGGAGATAGGCCCCCTGGGTGGTGACAAAGAGGGTGTTCAGGTGCTTTCTCATGGCCGTCTCATTTTGATGGCGTCGCAAAAACTCCCCAACTGCGGCGTTGCACTGCATTCTTCGTCACTGCGGCGTACCGTGTGTACGCCTCATTCCTGAGAATTTGCGCGCCTTGCATTTGGGGCTTTTTGCTTAGTCATCACTCCTGATGACTTTTTACGAGATCATCCATTTAGCTGACGAAAATATTGGATTGCATTTTTCAATCGCATGATGATATCTTGTATATATAAGATAAACAATGATCGGAGGTATCCATGCCATCCCAAATGATTCTCCGCATGCCCGACGACCTGAAAGAAAAGGTGGGCAGGCAAGCCAGGGCGGAAGGTAAGAATGTGAGCACCTTTGTCCGGGAAGTGCTCGAAGACTATATCAGAAACCACGATATGTCCTCCTACGTCGACGATCTCTGGGGCCGCATCGGCAACAGCCTGAAGGCCAAGGGAAAAGGGCCGGAAGACATCGAGTCCGCAATTCGCCGGGTCAGGACCAAAAAATGAGCAGAGTCGTCATCGATACCAATGTCTTCGTGTCCTCCTTTTTCGGCGGTAATCCCCGACAAATTATCGATCTCTGGAAAAACGGCGCCATAATTCTCTGCCTGTCCCGTCCGGTCGTCGAGGAATATGTCGCGGTCCTGCAAAGGCTTGGCCTCCGGGATTCGGAAGAGTTGGAAGAACTGCTCCAGCTCTTCGCCCGAGGGTTCAATTCACTGTATGCCGCGAAAACACCTGCTCTCGACATCGTCCGGGATGACCCGGATGACAATAAATTCATCGAATGCGCTGTTGCCCTGCAGTGCAAAGTCATCATTTCAGGCGACAATCACCTCCTTGCCGTTCAAGAGTACATAGGCATCAAAATCATCTCGCCCGGGGAATTTCTGCACAGCCGTGCATAAACCGGCGGTCAGCAAGCCGTAGAGATAGGATTTTTCAGATGGCATCTGAAAAATCCGCTCCGGCAACCACCTCAACCCTGACACAGCACCTTTAATTTTTGCAACGTCTCTCGGATTTCTCAGCCTTTGGAGACCGCCGGTTCGCAATCCATAAAGGCACCTCGCTCCGCTCACACTCATTTTTCTGATGTCGCCAGCGCATCGGCCATATATTTCCGAGCACTTCTGCGGGCTCCGGTCACCTTCGGCATGCAGAGGTGTACCAGGGAACAGTTTTCGCACTTTTTCTCATAGCGGGCCTGCGGTGTGTTGCCGGAGCGGATCAGCTCATGCAGCCGGTTCGCCGTCGCTTCTACCTCCGCTCTGAGTTCCGCATCGAAGACAACATCCTGCCGCCGTCGGCTTTTGCCGTAGAACAGTGCCCCGGCCGGCACCGCCGTTCCCAGCATTTCTTCCAGACAGATCGCCTGGGCGCAGAGCTGCACCCGGTCCCAGTTCTCCTTTTTGGCCCGGCCCCGCTTATGCTCCACCGGGAAAGGCTGCCAATTTCCCGCTCCGTCCCGGTGAAATTCAACCACATCGGCCTTGCCGACTAAGCCGAGACGGAAGGAGTGCAGGGCAAGGCCATAAGCCAGCCGCACCGTGCCCCGCGATTCCCGGCCGCCGCTGTCCACCCGCTCGTGCATGATGCGGCCCTCGGCGGTGTACCGGTTTTCGCTCCACGCCTGTTCGATGTGGATCAATGCGCACTGCCGCTCGCAGAAGAGGAGATGCTGCAGGGCGGAGAGGGGCAGGAGATCTTCTTCGCTGTACCCCATTATCAGCCCGGATGCCGGCCAGGAGCAATATGCATTTTTTGCATTTTGGTTTTCCTTCACCATCTGCGTATGAACGCGCCGAATTCGAGCTGTTGCTTTTTTTCCAACAGCCGCCATTTTTAGCTGAAAATCAACGAGCTACCTCTTGAACCGATTTTTTCTCTCCGGCTCGGCCTGATAGTTTTCCGGGGAGACGAGTTTTGTGCTGGTTTCCCGTTCCAGATTTTCACGGGCCCCCCGGCAATGCGGCCGCCCTTACGGGCCGCCACTCTGTTTTCGCCAAAGCCCTGAACGTCCTGCTTGGGGGGCAATCTCGGTGGTGGCCGCTTCCCCAAGCATGGAGAAAATCAGCTCCAGATCGGTCATGTGGTCCCGCAGGTTTTCCCGCTCCAGCCCCTTAAGTTGCTTGTATTACGCGGTCGTGAGACCAAAGGCGGCCTTGGATATCTCCGAGGTCAGGATGGCATATTCCGGGTCTTCCTTGACGCCGCGCTTCTTCCATTCATCTGTCAGCTCGGCCCGCACGGCGATACCGCGCATCCGTTTTTCGATCCATGTCTCGGAATAACCCAGGCACTGTACAGGGCCTTGGGCCGCTTGCTGGCCAGCTCCGGGTCCTCGATCTCCTGCACCCGCTCGTAGCCGACTTTGGCAGGACAGCGCTTGAGGGCTCGACCTTGGGCGAGGGG
>JALHJD010000277.1:0-1199 GCA_022837185.1 Desulfobacteraceae bacterium | reverse complement strand
GATGCGGAAGATGCCCTCGGTATTGGCGCACAACATCCGTTGAGCTCACCAGCGGTTTCGACGACAAGGGTATGTACAATCTGTACCCACCCTTTGCCGAGCTCCGGTTCTCGCCGTTTCATGCGCTGGATGTACTGTTTCGGGTCTTTCGAGTCGATCAGAGCCAAGACCACATCTTCGATGACAAACCACCACTCGTTGTTGTGCAGGATCCGCCGGATTTCCTTGTAGTTGAAGACAACAAGTTTGTGTGCATTCTAAAATCCCGCCAGCAATAAAGTTATCAACCATTCGCCCTACGTCACGCAGCGCAAGCGAAGTAAGTCATCTGTATTTCCCCAGCTTGGCAAGCAACCTCTCCCGCATCCGAGGCTTGTCATCCGGGTACAGGGAAACCAGCCTTTTCTCCTGCTGCTGGTAGAGTTGTTGTTTCTTGAGCATGCCGATTTTATAGTCGGCGGTGTCCATGCCCCAGTATTCGACATAGACATCGAACTCCGGCAGGTAGAAATCGGGCCGGATGGCGTAGCCGTCGAGGATGCGAAAGCGTTCGTCGTAGCGGTAGCGAATCCCCGCGCCATTCAAAGCCTCGCAGATCAGCCGCTCGCCCTCCGACTGCACCCAGGTGCCGTCCTTGGCGCGTATGTTCTTCTGCAGTTCCACCTTGGTTTCGAAGTTGCGCCGCTCCAAGAAAACCTCATCGAAACAGTAGTTGCAGAAGGGGCGCTGGAAGGCCTTGTGGCTGCGGATATATTCGTCCGGTTCGAGCCCTACCCCGCACCGCTGACAACTGTGGACGGCTTTCTCCTCTTCGATCCGACATGCCTCCTCGATGAGAGCGATAGCGCATCTGGCAGCTTCGTTGTTGTACTCCTTCTCCACGGGACTGATGGCCATATCCCGCAAATCGGGCAGCGCGCCTTTCGCCGCCGTGCCGTAAGCGCTCAGGGCCTTGGCCGCGTACTGCCGCACCTGGGGAAAACCGTCACGCAAGATCTCCTGCAGGGCTGCCACCGCGCAGTTTCCATCCGCCAGCCCCGCCAGTTTACCGATGGCCGAGGCCGCCAGCCGCCGGACATTGGCAACGGGCGAGCGGGTCAGCTCAACCAGTTCCGGCAAGGCGGCTGGATCGCCGGAATTGCCCAGCGCCACCGCACGCTCCCGGAATTGTTTTTCGAGTTTGGGGTGCATTAGAGCAT
>JALHJD010000276.1 GCA_022837185.1 Desulfobacteraceae bacterium | reverse complement strand
ACTGCCGACTGCCGACTGCCGACTGCCGACTGCCGACACCCCCCCCTCAATCGGATTCGAATTCGTCGGCCGCCAATGTTCCGGGGGGCTCAAGATTGTACCGGACAAGCTTCCGGCGCAGGGTATCCTTGGATATGCCGAGTTCCTCGCAGGTCGCATTTTTCTTCCAGCGGTTTCTTTCCAGGGCGATACGGATGGCCTGCCGCTCGATCTCCTCCAGGGTCCGGGGCTTGTCCGTTTCGACGGAAAGGGGCGGCTCCGGGGCCGCTGTTGCCCCGTTGAAGGGCTCGGGCAGATGTTCGGGAAGGATATACCCTCCATCGCAGAGGATGAAGGCGTATTCGATGATGTTTTTCAATTCGCGGATATTGCCGGGAAAATCATACTGCCTGAGGATGTCGAGGGCCTGACTGGCAATGCCGACGATATCCTTTGCCATCCTGCCGCTGAACTCCCGGATGAATTCGTCGATCAGCAGGGGGATGTCCTCTTTGCGCTCCCGCAGTGGCGGCAGTTGAATCCTGACGACGTTGAGCCGGTAGAAAAGGTCATCCCGGAACATACCCTTGCGAACCAGTTGCGCCAGGTCCCTGTTTGTCGCGGTGATGATCCTGACATCGGAGTTGACAGGGACGTTGGCGCCGAGCGGTTCATACACTTTTTCCTGGAGAACGCGCAGCAGCTTCACCTGGAGACCGTGGGGAATGTCGCCTATTTCATCGAGGAAGAGGGTCCCGCCCTCCGCCGCGGCGAACCTGCCTTCCTTGTCCCGCCGCGCATCGGTAAAGGCTCCGGCCTTGTAGCCAAAGAGTTCGGATTCGAGGAGGGTCTCCGGCAGGGCTCCGCAATTGAGGGCGACAAAAGGCATGTCCCGGCGGTCGCTCAGGTTGTGGAGGGCTCTGGCGGCAAGCTCCTTGCCGGTGCCGCTTTCTCCGCAGATGAGCACGGTGCTGGGGCTGGCGGCGATATCCGGCAGGATGGCGAACAGCCGCTGCATGGCCGCGCTTTTGGAAACGATCCCGTCAAGGTTGTGCCTTCGTGCCGCCAGTTTGGGCGCGGAAGCGAGAAAACTCAGGTCGCGGAAGATTTCCACCCCGCCGGTGATGATGCCTTCCTCGTCCGTCAGGGGAGATGCGCTGATGCTGACCGGGATGCTTTCCCCGTCGATGTTTCGGATGGTGATCGATCGGTTGGCAACCGGCCTGCCGCCGTACAGGCTCTCGGCAACCAAACAGTTTTTCCCGCAGATGCTGGAATGAAACACCTCGCTGCACGATTTGCCGATCGCCTCGGCGGCCGGCCAGCCGGTGATCCTTTCCGCCGCCCGGTTAAACGAGGTGATGGTCCATTCGCGGTTCACCGTGAAGATCCCGTCGGCAACGGAGTCGAGGATATCCCGGCAGGGGGGTTCGGCCGGCGACTCCTCGATGAGCAGGAGGACGCCGGCTGGCAGGCTGCTGCCGGCGGGGAGGGGGAGAATGGTTGCCAGCCGGGGGCCGGAGAACTCCTCCGCCCGGGAGCCGATGCGGACGGGGAAATTTCTGACGATGCCGCCGGTGCGGACCATGTCAAGAAGGGCAGGCAGGCCGGCGGGGCCGGAGGGGCTGTTGATAATCGTCTCGATCCGCCTGCCCGACAATTCCGCGGCGGCCATGCCCAGCAGGGCTTCAGCCTCTTTGTTGACGGAGTCGATGCGCCTTTTGTCGTCCAGCCTGATTATTGCTGCTGAAATGAGAGGGCCGGCAGTTGATTCATCCTGATTCATCGTAAACGTACTTGTGTAAATAGGAATGTTAACTTATATTAATAACCACGGTTGTGTGCATTGTATATGGGAACCTGGCGATCGATTCGTTCAGAAAATGTCCGATCGGGGAAAATTTCTTCCATTTTCTTGCATTTCGTCATTTTATAATGTACTTTTCATCGCTCAGTATGAATGAATGGCCATTCAACTGATTTTCCGTATCTTGCTTCATACCCGCATACATATATATCTTACCAAGATTTAGGGAGAGTGTAATGAATATTCAGGATCTGGAAAAGCTGCGGAACGAGGGAGTCGAGACGGTTCCCTCCGCCCAGCGGAGACTGTTCCTCAAGGCAGGACTGGCTATTACCGGCGTGTTTCTCGGGGGATCCATTCTTTCGCTGACCTCCGCGAAAAACGTTCAGGGCGCGTTGGGCACCATGCCGGAAACGCAGGCGAAGAAATTCCCGTACAGCCCGCATTATTCCATGGTCATCCGCCAGAATTACTGCATCGACTGCGAACGGTGCATGGAAGCGTGTGTGGCGACCAATCACGTGCCCTCGTACGGGTATCGGACCAAAATTCTTGAGATCCAGCGGGCCATCGGCCCGGATCAGACCGAAACCATTTTCATGCCGGTCCTCTGCAATCAATGCAACCGGCCGCCCTGCGTCCGCGTCTGCCCGACCAAGGCTACATATAAGGACAAGGTCACCGGCATTGTCATGATGGAAAACAAGAAATGCATCGGCTGCAAGACCTGCATGACCGCCTGTCCGTATAACGCCCGCTACTTTAATGAGGAGACGCGGGCGGTTGACAAATGCAATTTCTGCTTCGACACCCGCCTTTCAAAGGGCATGAAGGATACGGCCTGCGTGGAGGCATGTCCCGCCGATGTAAGGGTTTTCGGCGATCTGAGCGATACGGGCAGCAGGGTCTACAAGCTGATCCACAAGCCGGACAAGATCGTCTGGGTTCTGCGGCCCGAAACAGGCGCCCTGCCCAATGTGTTTTACATGAACGACTAATCCCTTTGAGAGGTGGCGATATGAAACTGAGCAAAAAAATTGTGTATGGCTTCGGGCTGGCCGCCTGTGCGGGGATGCTGCTCTCAGTGTCCGGCATGGCTGAAAACGCTGCAGAGGCGGACTATGATGAGGATTTGTACGGCCCCGCCGAATTGATCATATGGAACAAGCCGGTTCCCAGGGTTCCGTTCAGCCATAAGGTGCATACAATGGACTCGGGCTTCGAGTGCGACGCCTGCCACGACGACTTATTCGAGATGGAGGCCGGCGCCGCCGAGGCGATGGATGACTTTACCATGCAGGGGTTTGCCGAGGGCAAGTATTGCGGAGCCTGCCATGACGGCGACACGGCTTTTGACGCCAACGCCGACAAGAATTGCGCCGCCTGCCACACCCCTCCGGGGCAGATCGTTTTCACCCGGCCGCTCAAGGCCGTCATTTTCGATCACACCATGCATGTTGACTCCCTGGGATACGGCTGCAGCGACTGCCACAGCAATCTGTTCGCGATGCACATCGGCGCCGCCGAACAGAACGAGGATGCATTCATCATGGAGGCCCTGTACCGGGGCGAATATTGCGGTGCCTGCCATGACGGCGACCAGGCCTTTGCCTCCGATACGCGATGCACCACATGTCATATCGGGGTTCTCGGTTTCGACAGGCAGTTCGGCGGCGGTGGAGAGCAGGACGGCGAACATCATTGAGGGTATGCAATTTTCGCCTTCCGGCAGGCACA
>JALHJD010000275.1:3599-4995 GCA_022837185.1 Desulfobacteraceae bacterium | reverse complement strand
GACCGATGTCGGAAGATCTTCACAAGAATGTCGAAGGCCTGAGCAGGAAAGAAAAACAGAGACTGAAGGAACTCGTCGAAAAAGATGCCAAATCCGCCAGGAAGCCGACCGGGGTGTGGAAATGGATCACTTCCCTGCTGGGCGCCTCCATGGTGCTTTTTTATTTCTACACGGCAAGCATCACCACCGTCGCCACCCAGTTCCATCTCGGCATCTATGTGTTCATCACCTATGTCCTGGTCCTGCTGCTGTATCCGGCGGGCAGGGTGTATATGCGCATCCCCCTGAACTTGCTCATCGGATTCATCATTTCCTCGCTCCTGGCGCTGTACTTTCTGTACGGCGGCGACACTGTCGCCTTTCATGACCGGTTGCTGCAGGTTTACGCTGCCTGGCGCGGCAACGGTTTGGGCGGGGTAGCCGCCGAAATGGCAAAATTGTGGTGGCTTGGCCTCGGTTCGGTTGCCATTGCCGCGGTCCTGCTGTTCGTCGACCGGCCGATGGCCGCCCGGTGGCCGAACAATCCCACCCTGTCCGACATCCTGCTGGCCGTGATCGCCGGGGGTGCGGTCCTGTACTGGCTCACGGAGTTTGAAGGACTCAATTACCGGGCCGGCGCCGAAACCGAGGTGGACGCCATGATCAGCGTTATCGGCCTGCTTGTGTCGCTGGAGGTCTGCCGCAGGGTCCTGGGATGGTCGATGACCCTCATCGGCGTCTTCATGGTCTGCTATGCCTATTTCGGTCCCTATTTCCCCGAGGTAATGGCCCACCGGGGCTTCGGCTTCGAACGTTTGAGCACCGCCATCTTCCTGACCACCAACGGGGTTTTCGGCGTCATGGCCAATGTTTTGGCCACCTATGTCATTCTCTTCATATTTTTCGGGGCCTTTCTGCATAAGTCCGGGGCGGGAAAATTCTTTATCGACCTGCCCATGGCCATGGCCGGCAAGTCAACCGGCGGGCCGGCCAAGGTGGCGGTCATGGCCTCCGCCCTTTTCGGGTCGGTCTCGGGCAGCGCCATTGCCAATACCGTCTCCACCGGCGCCTTCACCATCCCGCTGATGAAACGGGCCGGCTTCAGGCCGCACGTGGCCGGCGCCATTGAACCGGCGGCCTCCATCGGCGGCATGTTCATGCCCCCGATCATGGGCGCCGGCGGGTTCCTCATGGCGGAACTGACGCAGACCCCCTATTCCTACATCATGCTGATCGCCATCTATCCCGCTCTGCTCTATTTTTTCTCCGTGTTCTGCATGATTCATTTCGAGGCCAAGAAGCACAACATCCAAGGTATCACCGACGGGTCCATGCCGCACTGGACTGCCGTGCTGAAGAAGGAATGGTATTTCTCCCTGCCCCTGGTGATCATCACGGTCCTGATGATCATGGGTCG
>JALHJD010000275.1:0-3527 GCA_022837185.1 Desulfobacteraceae bacterium | reverse complement strand
GGCGCGGAAGGAAACGCGCATGGGGTTCAAAGAGATATGGGAAGCCATCCTCACCGGCGCCCGGAACACCCTGATCATCGGCGCCACCCTCGGGGTGATCGGGATTATCGTCGGCACCATATCCCTGACCGGCATCGGCCTGAAATTTTCCGACATCATCATCTCCCTGGCCAACGGCAACCTGATCCTGGCCCTGATCCTGATCGCCCTGGCGTCGCTGGTCCTGGGCATGGGGGTGCCGGTCACGGCCGCCTACCTCATCACCGCAGTTCTTGCCGTGCCGCCCCTCACCGAAATGGGGGTCGTGCTCATCGCCGCCCACATGATTGTCTACTGGCTGAGCCAGGACTCCAACATCACGCCGCCGGTCTGCGTGGCGGCCTATGCCGGCGCCGCCATCGCCCGCTCCGATCCATGGAAAACCGGCTGGACCTCCTTCCGGTTCTGCAAGCTGCTGTACGTCATGCCCGTTCTTTTCGCCTTCACGCCCCAGATCCTTTTTGAGGGCAAGGCCATCCACGTGCCGGAGATAGAGGACCAGATGATGGGGGCCATGGTCCTGGAAATCAAGGTGGAAAACGGCCAGGATTTTGAAGAGGGACAGGTGCTGGCCGTGCTGATGGACGGGGCGGCCACCAGGGAAATCGTGGCTACCCGGGACGGAGTGATCAAGAATATCGTGGTAACGCCGGGCCAGCGGGTCAACAGCGGCATTGTCTTTGCCGAAACCAAGCCGCGGCCGTTCAAGATCTTTTCCTCCATGTTTTCCGCCGTGCTCGGGACCATGGCCTTTTCGGCCCTGATGATGTTCTACCTGCTCCGGAAGACCAATATTATCGAGTGGCTGATGCTGCTTGGGGCAACCATACTCCTGTACTGGCCGACCTTTACAACCGACGTGGGCGGCCTGGTTCTGGTCGCCCTGGTGATCGTCATGCAGAAGGCCCGGAACAGGAGAGACCTGCAACTGCAGCCGGCATGACCAAAGCGCTGAGCGGGGGAGCAAATGAATCTGTTGCCTGAGTTGAAAAAAATTCTGTACTGCACGGAGATCGGCCCGAATTCGGCCCATATCTACCGCCATGCCATGGCCCTGGCCGAGAAGTTTGACGGAATGATCACGGTTCTTCATGTGCTGGGGACCATGACCCCGGAGCAGGAGGCCTCGATCGATGCGTATATCGGCCCGGATTCCATCCATGAGGTTATCGAGCATGAAGGACGGCACGCGGTCGCCAGGGTCCGGGAGCATCTCAACTCCTTCTGCGCGAGGATAGGGGACGAGCAGGGCTGCCGCAACCGGGTGGAGCGGGTGGCGGTTGTCGAGAGTCTGTCGCCGGCCGAGGAGATCGTCAGGCAGGCCGATGCCATGAAGGCCGACGTGATCGTCATGGGCGCCCACGGCGGGGCATCCATCATGGAAGCCCTGTTGGGCTCGACCACCGACAAGGTGATCAGAAAATCCTTTGTCCCGGTGCTGGTGGTCAGGGTGCCGGCCGGCGCACAGGAGCCGGCGGCGGGAATGTGAACCGTACCCGCCGGCGGGCGGTGCAGAGAATGGAGAGAGTGCCCCGGAAGGGGCATTTCAGCCGGGTCCCATGGGCCCGGTTTTTTTGTTTGTTGTGAAACCACCACCTCAGGTGGTGGACCCGGAGAGGTTCACCCGTATTGTTGTTCATTTTTTGCTTGTCCAAAAAACGAACCAAAAAAGGACACCCGTGCCGTTTGACCCTCCAGGCAGCCTGTGCTCCTCGGGTGTTGCCGAAAATCTGCGATTTGAAGAGCAGATTTTTTTACCGGCAACACCCTGCGGTGCTTCGGCAAACGGCAATGGGCAGAAATACTCTGAAGCCCTCTTTGAGAGAGCAACCTGATGCCTCCCGCTTTGCGGGAGGAGACTCACTCTTCTTTAATTGCCACCAGGGGTTCGAGCCGGGCCAGACGGATGACCGGGATGGCGGCCCCGGCCAGGCAGACGAAGATGCCGGCCAGCATGGCGATGAGGCTGTAGAAGAGGTTCAGCAGGGAGAGCGAGGCGTAGGCCCCGAGCCGGGCGAGCAGGTCGAAATCGCCGCCCAGGTGGTGAATGAGATAGTTGCCGATGCCGATGCCGATGACCCCGCCCATCAGGCTGATGATGGCGGCCTCGGCAAGGAACATCTTCATGATGTGCGATTTATGGGCGCCGATGGCCCGCAGGATCCCCACCTCGCGCCGCCGTTCATTGGCCAGGGCGGTGAAGGATGACCAGGCCAGCAGCACGGCCAGGGCCGCGGCGATGAGAATGGTGACGGAGAACACCCGGGTGATGTCCTGGAGGGTGGCCCTGACATCGGAGCCGATGGTCCCCCGGGTCATCATACCGATGTTTGGGAACATGCCCCGGATGGTTGAGGTGACCGCATCGACATCGGCTCCCTCTTTCAGTTTGAGAAAGATGATCGAGACCTTGCCCGGCCGATATTTGCCCGTAACCTGTTCGGAAATCTTGTCCAGGTCTTCCACCCGCATGAATAAGCCGTGATCGAGGCCGGTGCCGGTCTCATTGAGATCGCCAACGACTTTCACCTTCCTGTTGAACAGGGTCGGGGTGTCGATCAGGCCCAGGTATTCGTACACATAACTGCCGATATAGACTTCGCCTTCCCGGAGGGGCGGCGGAGTTTTTCTGAACCAGGGTGAGATGACAAAGTCGGTTTCCGGGTCAAAGGCGACCACCTGGCCGGCGACGATGCTGCAGCAGCCGGAATCCAGCGTTTCCAGGTAGATCTGGAAGGTGGCCTTGTCGATTTCCGGAAGCGTCCTGACCGATTCATACACCTCCCGGTCCATGTAAAAATCTTTTTTCTTGCTCTCCAGGATAAATTCCTCGGCCTTCTGCAACGCTTCCACCGGAACCATGACGATGTCGGCCCCGAGTTTGCGGGAAGCGGCCTCGATATCATCCCGCACCGCGCGGTTGAAAAGCAGGGCGAAAACCAGAAGCGAGACCAGGAGAGACACCGCCACGGCCAGAACGATGTTGCGGAACATCTTTCGGGAAACGGTTTTCCAGGCAATACGCAGGATGGAATCTAATCCTTTTTCGGACATAGGGTGGGCCGGCCGCAGGCGTTCTCAGGAAAAAAACAACCGGAGGGCGAAAACCCTCCGGTTGCATGGTGACGGTTCATGATCGGGGATTAATTGAAATTGGCATCCAGTCCGCAGAGAACGGCATGTTCTCCAATGCCTTCCTCGTTGTGGCAGGACAGGCAGGTGGAAGTGGCCTGGCCGACGAACTTTTTGGCGGCGACATCATAGAGCTTCAACTGGCCGTCCATGGTAAAATCATCGCTGCTGAGATTCTCAGGGGCAACTTCCTCGGTGCACCCGAAATTCTCCCGGCTGATCTTTTTGGCATTGCCGGTTGCCAGGGTCTTGGTCCGGGAGGTGGCGATGACATACTTGCTGTCCGGGGTGAACATGGCATCATGGTTTTCTTCCAGTTTGCCCATGGGCTGGGCGACCACGACTTCAAGGGATTC
>JALHJD010000274.1 GCA_022837185.1 Desulfobacteraceae bacterium | reverse complement strand
ATCGACAGGGGCAACGAGTATGTGGCCTCCATGTATGAACCGCTGCATCCGGCGGTCCTGCGCATGATCAAACAGACGGTCGACGCCGGCCATGCCCACGGCATCGAGGTGGCGATCTGCGGTGAGATGGCCGGAGATGTCATGTCCGTACCGGTTCTGCTCGGCCTTGGTCTCGATGAATTGAGCATGCGGCCTTCGGCCCTTCCGTTTGTGAAACGCCTGCTGCGGTCTTCCCGGACCACCAGTCTGACGGAACTGGCGGAAAAGGTGCTGGACTGCGGTGAAGGGAGGGAAGTTCTGAGGTACCTGGAAACGCAGCTGCCGGTATTGTACCCCGAGGAGTTCGGCAACCGGTGAACGAGCGTGGAATTATCGAACTGCTGGGCTCGATGACGGCCGCCGCCGCCCCTGATCTGCTGCAGGGCATAGGCGACGACTGCGCCGTCATCAGGAAAAACAGCCGGCAATCCTGGCTGGTGACCATGGACACCCTGGTCGAATCGGTCCATTTCGACCGGAACTGGCATCCGCCGGACAAACTCGGCCGCAAGGCCGTTTCGGTGAATGTGAGTGATATCGCGGCAATGGGGGGCATTCCGGTTTTCGTTTTCTTGTCTCTCGGCTTGCCGGCAGGCTTCGATGCCGGGTGGCTGACCTCGTTTTCCCGGGGGCTGGCCGAGGCCTGCCGCGAGTTCGGCTGCATCCTTGCCGGGGGCGACACGGTCCGCAGTCCTGCCGGCGTGCTTGTTACCGTTGCGGTCATCGGCGAAATGCCGACCCGGCAGGTGGTATTGCGCAGCGGCGCAAAGGCCGGTGATGCAGTCTGGGTCAGCGGATATCCGGGGCGGGCGGCGGCCGGGCTCGAACTCTGCCGCCTTGGGAGGACCGAAGATCCGGCCTTTGCCGGCCTGGCGGAAGCGCATCTGAATCCGCAACCCCGCCTTGAACTCGCCCGGCGACTGGCCGAGAACAGGCTGGTCCACTCCATGATGGATCTTTCCGACGGCCTTGCCACCGACCTCGCCCACATCTGCACCCGCAGCAAGGTCGGTGCGGTGATTGATCCGGCCGGACTGAGGATGGACCCTCTTCCTGCCGCCGCCGGGCTGCTGGACAAGGATCCGGACCAGTGGATTCTGTCCGGCGGCGAGGATTTTGAACTTGTATTCACTGCCCCGGCCCGGCATTCCGCGGCCATCGTCGATCTTGCCGCCCGGCTGGAGGTGCCAGTCACCCGCATCGGACGAATCGATGACAGTCAGGGAGTCCGGGCGGCGCGGCCCCATCCGGACGGGAACCATGCCGTTGAAATCGATATCTCCTTTTCCGGCTACGATCATTTCCCCGAACCCCGGTGAAATATCCTTTTCCATTTACAACGGGGAAAAAATATGCGCTGTTGATGATTTTATGGTAAATTAAAAATTTTATACGGCCGATACCGAAGGTGTCGGTCCGAAAAAACAGCGTGACGAAGGGCAGCAGGGCATTCAGGAACCCCAGCTGCTGCGGGAGTCGGGCTGTTTTTGTCTTTTCCGTTGGGAATCGCTTATCGGAAAAAGGAACATTGCATGGGAAACCGCGACCTGTATTATGGTGATGTGCCGAAATATGCCAGACCTTTCGTCCTTGTCGGCAATCACGGCACATACCTGCTGCACGACCTCGGCCGGATGGGCGTATTTCTGTTTAATTCGCTCATCGGCATATTCAAGGGGCCGTTCCGCTTCCGCGAGCTGCTGAAACAGCTTCATTTCATCGGCGCCGGATCGGTGGCGGTCATTTTTTTCACCGCTCTCTCCTCCGGCATGGTCCTTGGTCTGCAGGGATACTATTCCCTGAACAAATTCGGCGCCGAGGGCATGTTGGGATCGGCCGTTTCCCTGACCCTGATAATGGAGCTCGGCCCTGTGTTGACGGCGCTCATGGTGACCGGCCGGGCGGGTTCGGCAATGTGCGCCGAAATCGGCATCATGAGGATTTCCGAACAGATTGACGCCCTGGAATGCATGGCCATCGATCCGTTCCGCTATCTTATCTCCCCCAAATTTGTCGCGACCCTCATTTCCGTCCCCCTGCTCACCGCAATGTTTGACGTTGTCGGTATATTCGGGGGCTACCTGGCCGGTGTCAAGCTCATGGGCGTCAATTCGGGCTCATTCTTCAGCGGCATGGAGCAAAGCGTGACCAATCACGATATCAACCTCGGGGTCACCAAGTCGTTCGTCTTTGCCCTCCTGGTCGCATGGGTGTGCACCGGCAGGGGGTATTTCGTCCAATCGATACGGGGGGCCGGGTTCGGAGCGGAAAGCGTCAGCAAGGTGACCACCCAAGCTGTTGTCATCTCGTCGATTTCCGTGCTGGTGTTTGATTATCTGCTGACGGCCATACTGTTATGAGCACCCAGCCGGAAACGACAGCCGCGAGCGATCCGGTAATCCGGTTCATCGATGTAACCAAGTCCTTTTCCGGACCGAAAGGGCGGAATTATGTCCTCAACAAGGTGAATTTTTCTGTTCCCCGCGGTATGACGACGGTGATTGCGGGAGGCAGCGGCCAGGGAAAAAGTGTAGCCCTGAAGCTCGTCCTCGGCCTCATGCAGCCGGACAGCGGCAGCATCATGGTGGACAGCCTGGATGTCACCCGGCTTCGGGGCGAGAAATTGAGAAAGCTGCGGACAAAATTCGGCGTACTGTTTCAAGGATCGGCGCTGTTCGACTCCCTGACGGTATTCGAGAATGTGGCCATGCCGCTCAGGGAACGACTTCGCCTCAGTGACTCTGAAATTGAGGGAAGGGTCATGCAGACCCTTGAACAGCTCGAACTGGTCGGTCACGAGAACAAGTTCCCGGCCCAGTTGAGCGGCGGCATGAAAAAACGGGTGGGATTGGCCAGGGCATTGCAGCTTGATCCGGAAATCGTCCTTTTCGACGAGCCGACAACGGGACTTGATCCGGTCATGACGGGCGAAATATACGATCTTTTTCTCCGGACCCAGAGTCGAAAAGGATATACGGCCGTCATTGTCAGTCATGACATACCCAGGGTTTTCGACCTTGCCGACCAGATAGTGCTGCTGAATAAAGGCGAAGTCGACGTATTTTCAAGTCCGGCCGAAATTCAATATTCCACCAAGCCGTATATCAGGGAGTTCTCTGAGCAGGTATTGGGCGGTGTAACTAAATCGCTGGAACAGGGTTAAAACATGAAGAACAATATAACGGACGCTGTGGTTGGCATTTTTCTGATCATCGGTTTTATAGCCTTGGGCTGGCTTGCCCTGCAGCTGGGGGAAGTTCCATGGTTGACCGGAGGCAGGATGTATGTGCTCGAAGCTGAATTCGGCAACATCTCCGGATTAAAGGAGGGCGCCGATGTCCAGATTGCCGGGGTTAAGGTGGGAACGGTCAAGCAATTGACCCTGAACGAGGATGCCTACGCCATGGTGACCATGCAGATTGACCGGGGTGTACAGGTGCCTCTCGATTCCATCGCTTCGGTGAAATCCCAGGGGATTATCGGCGACAAGTA
>JALHJD010000273.1 GCA_022837185.1 Desulfobacteraceae bacterium | reverse complement strand
CTCATCTTCTACAGTTGAAAAAAAATAATTGAACGATTCCGGGTCAATACGACGCACAAAAAATGTGTTGGCACTACGCATGATAGGACACCTGAAAGAACCGAGCCTATGCTTCGCTTATCGTTGGCGGCAGGGCGACGCCGACAGCCTGAAAGATTTTGCTGCAGAACCCGGTACAGGCGGTGCGGACAGCAAGCCTGCGTCCCTCTTCTTCGACGGTGACCTTTTGCAGTGCCGTGAGATCACGCTTGATCTCCTCCCATTCGAGCTGATGTCCGGCGGATTCGAGTCGCCGGTCCAGTTCCTTGCGCAGGGCCAGTGCCAGGAAGCTGCAGAAGACATGGCCGCGGATCGTCTCATCCCGTTTGTGGAAGATCGGCCGGGTGTCGAGTACCGATTTCATGTCCCGGAACACCTGTTCCACCTGCCAGAGTTCCTTGTACTTGAGAGCAACCTTTTCGGCAGGAAGGTTCATGTTGGTCCGCAGCACCCATTTTCCGTCAAACCTGGCCTCTTCTTCCAGCTTGTCACGGTCGATGGTCATGGCCCCTTTGCTGACCTTGATGTAGCGGGCGTAGCCGCGATTGCCCACCAACCCTTTCGGATTGGTTTTTATCCGTTCTTCAAGCGCCTCGACCATGGCCTGTCTGGCCGCCGCGTCCTTTCTCACCTGCCGGCTATTGCGGCAGACGATGTAGCGCCGTCCTTCAACCATGACCTCCTTGACCGCCAGCGGTGCGGGAGATTTGGCCACCTTCAGTTCGGGATGAACCTCACGGTACCGCCCGGCCCTGGCAAGGACCTCGTCGCTGACTTCCTTTACCCGGCGCATCCTGGCGCCCAGGATGTACGGGATACGACAGTCCGGTTGCTCAAGGGCCTTGATGGTGTCGGCGCTGATCATGCCCCGGTCCGCCACGATGCAGAACCCAGCGGTGTTGCCGGGCCACATCTCGCAACAGATCGGCCGACCGGTATCGTCAAGGATTGCCCCGACCACCATCTGCCTGCGGTCGGACCGGTGATCCTTGCTGTGCCCGAACTGGCCGAGCGTCTCTCCCCCCTCTCCCTCGAAGTAAATGGAGGTCGTATCAAAGAAGACCAACTCCAGACCGGTGAACAGGTTGCGATGCCGCCGGAACATAGCCTCCTCGACCAGGTCCTTCGTGCACCGGGGCGCAAGCGGCGTGGCGCCCGCCTGGTCAGGCAAAATCTCGCCGAGAAAGGCCATGGCCCGATATACCTGATGCAGGGCAATATCGTCGACGCCGTCGATGACGTAGTCACGGCGCCACTGGTCGCACGCCCGGTCGGAACCAGACACGCAGAGCCGATGCAGCACCGTGAGAAATATGGCGCGTTCCACGGGAAAGCTGAACTTCCGGCCGGCAAGCAACTTATCAAGAATCGCCGGCAAACCCAGTTCACGCCAGAGTCGCTCGAAAATCAGCGCCGGCCCTATCTTGACAGCCTGGGCGGCAACATCAACCTTGCCGGAGAGAACGAGCAGGGTCTTTTCCGAGAACCGGGCCAAGGACCGGATAAGCGTTTCAACATTGCCCTTGGCCTGAAGCTGGTCCAGCCGTCCGACCGTGGCGATGACCCTTTGCCGGACCTTGCCGCCGCTCCTGCTGTTTTCGACAATCTGCAGATACTCGTACTGCCCGGATTTCTTGACTCGAGCGAACATGGTGTCTCCTTTGTTGAGGACACCTGTAAATTACGGCTAACAGCTAATGAAATCAAGGAAAAAGCAACATCTTGTTGGCACCACGCTTTTGAGCTCGGAAAAAACTCGATCACGTAAAATCAATAGGTTACAGGACAAGATTGCTCAAAAATGGCCGCCAACTGTAGAAGAAAAGTTAATATTGTCTTCACTACCAACGCCGCTCGAATTTGCTGCGCAGGAATACCGCCGCTGCGTTCATGACCATGAGAAAGGCGAGCAGAACAATAATCGCGGCGGAAGTCCGCTCCACAAAGGCCCGCTCGGGACTGTCGGCCCATAAATATATCTGCACCGGCAAAACGGTGGCCGGCTCGAGGAAACCCCCGGGAGGATCGACAATGAAGGCGACCATGCCGATCATCAGCAGCGGAGCGCTTTCGCCCAGCGCCCTGGCCATGCCGATGATTGTCCCGGTCAGCATCCCCGGGAGGGCAAGCGGCATGACATGGTGGAACACGGTCTGCATTTTCGAGGCGCCGACACCCAGAGCGGCTTCGCGGATTGAGGGAGGGACCGACTGGATGGAAACCCTGCTGGCAATAATAATGGTCGGCAGGGTCATCAGGGTCAGCACCAGCCCTCCCACCAGGGGGGCGGAACGGGGCAGGCCGAAAAAATTCAGAAAAACCGCCAGGCCAAGCAGGCCGAAGACTATGGACGGGACCGCGGCCAGGTTATTGATATTGACCTCGATCAGATCGATCCATTTATTTCTCGGGGCAAATTCCTCCAGGTAAATTGCCGAGGCCACTCCGACCGGAAACGAAAGCAGGAGGGTGACAATGAGCGTGTACATTGATCCCATCGTTGCCCCGAGAATTCCTGCCAGCTCCGGCTCCCGCGAATCGCCGCCGGTGAAAAAGATCATATTGAACTTCTTCTGCAAGCGGTGGTCGCCGCGGAGTCCGTCTATCCAGCCGAGTTGGACGTCCTTGAGTCTTCTTTCCGCTTCAGGCGCCGACCTGTCAATCCTGCCCTTCATGAGCATATCGACATCATCGTCGGCGGGAACCCAGACGGAACGGGTAGAGCCGATTATCGAAGTATCGCTCATCACCATCTTCTGGAGCTGGAACGACGCACCCGAACTGATAAGACCATTGAGCATTCTTTTTTCCTGGCGGCCCCGCACTTCAGGGAAAAGGGATTGGAGGGATTTCCTGACCAGGCCGTTATAATCCGCGCCGGCCAGGTTGCCGACGTCGAAGACATCCCGCGAAAAGTGGATGTCGAGTAGAATATAGGTCTGCACAAAGGCCGAATATCCCTGGCTGGCAATGCTGATAAACAGGAGGGCCAGGAAGAGCAGACTGCTGAGGATCGCCGCCAGGCCAAGCCGCTTGAACCGCTTTTCAGCCCTGTACCGTTTGTTCAGCTTCCGATTGATAATATCAATGGTCCGGACGGATGACGGGGCGGAAGATTCCACATCCTGCATGGGCAAGGCATCCTTTCTTGAATGGCCGGGGATCGGCATTATTCGTACTGTTCCCTGTATTTGCGCACAATGTACAGGGCCATGATGTTGAGGACAAGCGTTACGGCAAACAGCAGCAGCCCGAGGGCAAACGCGGCAAGGGTCTTGGGGCTGTCAAACTCCTGGTCGCCGACCAGCAGAGTCACTATCTGCACGGTGACGGTCGTCACCGCCTGCAACGGGTTGGCGGTCAGGTTGGCGGAAAGGCCGGCAGCCATGACCACGATCATGGTTTCGCCGATGGCGCGCGAAACGGCCAGCAGCATTCCGCCGACAATTCCGGGCAGGGCGGCCGGGACAATAACCATCTTGATGGTTTCGCTCTTCGTGGCCCCCAGGGCATAGGAACCGTCACGCAGGGACTGGGGGACGGCATTGATGACATCATCGGAAATGGACATGACAAAGGGAATAATCATGATCCCCATGACCAACCCGGCGGCCAGGGCCGATTCCGATGACACCGACAGTCCCAGGCTCTCGCCGAACTGACGGAGAACCGGCGCCACGGTCAAGGCAGCAAAGAATCCGTAGACCACGGTGGGGACCCCGGCCAGAATCTCGAGCAGGGGCTTGACGGCGGTCCTGAATTTTCTGTCGGCGTAATCGGACAGGTAGATCGCCGACATCAATCCCAGGGGGGCGGCAACCAGCATGGCGATGGCGGAAATCATGACGGTGCCGGCAAAGACCGGAACAGCTCCGAATGATCCGGACGCAGCGACCTGGTCAGCCCTGATGGCCATCTGGGGACTCCATTTCAGCCCGAAGAGGAACTCAGTGATCGGAACCTGCCGGAAAAAAAGAATGGATTCGAACAGAACCGAAAGGATAATGCCGACGGTGGTGAATATGGCAATGGTCGAACAGGTGATCAGGGCAATGCTGATCATTTTCTCCACATGGTTGCGGGCCCGCATCCCCGGGCGTATGCGGAGCAGAACGATGATGGTGCCCGCAAGCATGGAGGCAAGGGCCAAGGCGGCAAGACCCTGCCGGCCGATACCCCGCATGTCCTTATAATGATCGGCCGCCTCAAGAAGAGCGGCATCGGCCTCCGGAGGAATGAAACGGCCGGAAACGATATTGCGGAGATCGCTCTTCAGGAGACTGATCTCGTCCGGGGAAAGCCGCTCTGTGTATTCCGGCATGGTTTTGATCGCCAGACCGGTCAGTACGGGTTCAGAAAAAACAGACCAGGCACCCAGAATGAACAGCGGGGGAATCACGCACCACAGAAAGGTGAGAACGCCAT
>JALHJD010000272.1 GCA_022837185.1 Desulfobacteraceae bacterium | reverse complement strand
GTTTGGGTAAATGCTTCCCGTAGGTTGGTGGTGAGCTCGCGAACCCCAACAATTTCAATCGGTTACGTTGGGCTTCGCGAGCTCAGCCCAACCTACACTGCAAAACCCTTCTCCCTGGGGAACCCCGCAGGGGCGGATAAGGGGAAGCACCCTAAGCCGCCAGGCTTCAAACTCCAGACTGCCGACTGCCTACTGCCGACTGCCGACTGCCGACTCTAATCATCTTTCTGAACAGCAGCAGAAAACGGGGCATCCGGGAAAAGGGAAGCTGGGTTTCCTCTATCCCGGCGCAGACAAAACCGCTCACCCTGTCGCCCTCCCGCCAGCCGCCTCTGCCCTGGACCCCCTGCATGCAGATCACCAGCGTCTCCGGACCGGCCAGGGGGGCGACCATGTTCAGGAAAGTCGCCACATCGGCGACAGCGCGGCCGGTGATGACCGCATGCGTCCCCGCTGCGGCCTTTACCTCTTCGACCCGGGCCGCCGTAACTGCAATATCCTTCAGACCTGTCTGGCGGATGACATGGCGTAGGAAAGCCCCCCTTCGCTCCCGGGGCTCCAGCAGGACGACCTTGAGGTCCGGGCGGACGATTTTCAGCACCAGGCCGGGAAAACCGGCGCCGCTGCCCACATCGAGCAGCGTTGCGTCCACAGGGGCAAGCCGGTCCAGAATCGGGACCAGGGTCAGGGAATCGAGGAAATGCCTGTCAACGATGTCTTGCAGCCTGGTGTTGCGGGCGATGAGGTTGATCTTCCGGTTCCACTTCTCCAGTTCCAGGCAGTAGCGGACCAGCCGGGCAACCACCTCGTCGCCGGCATCGATGCCCACCCGGTTCAGGCCGCGGCGCAGCAGATCCCCGGCCTCCTGCATCCTGCCGGTCATTGACCGGCTTTTTCCCCGCTGTCCTCCACGCGCACGGCCACTGACCTTTCGTGGGCGGTCAACCCCTCCAGGGCGGCCAGCCGCCTGATATGGCCGGCATCGTTCAGCAGGGCCTGCCGGGAATAGGAAATGATCGAACTCTTTTTAAGAAAGATCTCCACGCCGAGGGCGGATGCAATCCGTGCCGTGCCCATGGTCGGCAGCACATGATTGGGGCCGGCCACGTAATCGCCGGCCGCCTCCGGGGTGAAGGGGCCTAAAAAAACGGCGCCGGCATGGCGCACCGCCGGCAGCCATTGCCACGGGTCCCGGACCTGGAGTTCCAGGTGCTCGATGGCGATCCGGTTGGCCAGCTCGACGGCCTCCTCCAGGGAATCCGCCAGCAGGATGGCGCCCTTTTCCCGCAGCGCGGTCAGGGCCACTTCCCGGCGGCTCAGCTTCTCCACCTGTTTTTCCAGCTCACCGATCGTTCGCTCCGCGATGCTCCTGCTGGTGGTGATCAGCAGGGCAAGGGCCTGGGGATCGTGCTCCGCCTGGGCCAGCATGTCGGCGGCGATGTAGGCCGGGTTGGCCTCCTCGTCGGCCACGATCAGCACCTCGCTGGGTCCGGCGATCATGTCGATCCGGACCCGGCCCATGACCTGGCGCTTGGCCTCGGCCACGTACTGGTTTCCGGGGCCGACGATCACATCCACCGCCGGGATGGTCTCCGTCCCATGGGCAAGAGCCGCAATGGCCCAGGCCGAACCGGTCTTATACACCTCGGTGATGCCCACCTCGCGAGCGGCGGCGAGCAGCGCCGGATTGACGCGGCCTTCGCTGTTGGGCGGCGTGACCATGACCCGTCGCGGCACCCCGGCGATGGCCGCCGGTATGCCGTTCATCAGGACCGACGAGACCAGCGGGGTGGAGCCGCCCTGCCCGCCTGGGACATACAGCCCGGCGGAATCCACCGGACGCACCAGCCTGCCGGTGATCGTCCCGTCATCGCGGGTCAGAATCCAGGAGTCCTCCATCTCCCGTTCATGAAAGGTCCGGATGCGCTCCGCGGCAAAACGGATGGAGGCCAGGACCCGGTCATCCACTTCCTCCACGGCCCGGGCCATCTCCTCTTCGGTTGCCCGCAATTCCCCGGCGGTCATGCCCGGGGCGTCAAACCGCCTGGTATACTCGACAACGGCCTCATCGCCCCGCCGCCTCACCGCATCGATGATTTCGGCCACCGCCTCCCGGCAGCCGGCGTCGCCGAAGGTGAACCTGTCCAGCAGAGCGGCCGTCAGCCTGGCGCCCTCCTCCGTTGCAACTGAAACCGTCCGAATGATCATCTCTCCTCCTGTTCCGCTGTAATGCAAGGTTCTCTTCTTTCCACCGCTCCCCTAATGCTCCCTGATCAGTTCGAGAAGCTCCTCGGCGCTGATCCGGGCGCTGACATCGGTGCCTTCGAGCAGGGAGTTGGCCAGGTCGCGTTTTTCCTGGTGCAGCTTGACGATCTTCTCTTCAATGGTATTGGCGGTCACCAGCCGGTAGACGGTCACCGGCCGTTTCTGCCCTATGCGGTGCGCCCGGTCCGCGGCCTGATCCTCCACGGCCGGGTTCCACCACGGATCCATGTGGATGACGTAGTCGGCGGCGGTGAGGTTGAGCCCGAGGCCGCCCGCCTTGAGGCTGATCAGGAACAGGTCGCCCTCCCCTTCCTGGAAGGATTCGACCTGGCGCTGCCGTTCCCTGATCGGGGTCGTCCCGTCCAGGTATTTGTAGAATATCCCCTCGTTGTCAAGATATTCCCGGATCAGGGCCAGGTGGCCGGTGAACTGGCTGAACACCAGCGCCTTGTGCCTGCTGCCGATCAATTCTTCCACCACTTCGGCGAAAACCTGCATCTTGGCCGACGGGATGTCGATGTCCGGGACGATCAGGCGGGGATTGCAGCAGGCCCGGCGCAGCTTCATGATCTCCGCCAGTATCTGCATGTGCCGGCCGCTCTTCTCGGAACTGCTCTCGATGTTTTCCAGGGCCTGCTGCCTGAGGGCCTCGTAGAAGCGCATCTCCGCGGGCATCATTTCGACGCGCAGGGAAACCTCGGTCCGCGGCGGCAGTTCGTCGAGGACCTGCGCCTTGATGCGGCGGAGCATGAAAGGTCGGATGGTCTTTTTCAGCCTTTTTTTTGCATCCCGGTCATGGTGCTTCTCAATGGGGATGCCGAAGCGGGCGTTGAACTGCTTGAATGTCCCGAGCAGGCCGGGATTGATGAAGCGGAACAGGTTCCACAGTTCGCCGAGATGATTTTCGATGGGCGTGCCGGTGGTGATCAGGCGGAACCGGCCCTTGAGCCGCATCGCCGCCCGTGACCTCTTGGTGCCGGCGTTCTTGATGGCCTGAGCCTCGTCCAGGACAATGGTCTGCCACTCCACCGATTCGAGCAGCCTGATCTCCTGCTGCAGCAGGGTATAGCTGGTGATCAGGATGTCAAACCTGCCCAGGGACTCGACCTTGTCCTTTCTGCCCGCGCCGCTGAACATGTGCACCTTGAGGGTCGGGGCGAACCGGATAATCTCCTGCTCCCAGTTCATGCACACGGAGGTGGGCGCGACCACCAGCGCCGGCCCGTTTCTGGCCAGGTGAAGGATGACCGCCAGGGCCTGCAGGGTCTTGCCCAGGCCCATGTCGTCGGCCAGGCAGGCCCCGACG
>JALHJD010000008.1 GCA_022837185.1 Desulfobacteraceae bacterium | reverse complement strand
ACCCTGCTCACTGCATGGCGGGACGTTTATTCCATCCTGCGGAATACACCCGGTTTCGGCGGCTCCTCGCCATCGACGCCGTTGCCCGCAAGCCTTGCATCGGCGCGGTCGAAATAGGCGAACAGATAGGTGAGCCAGTTGGAGTCTACAACCCAGTCGAGGCCGATGTCCGGATCTTCATAATACATGGTGGATCCGAACAGATCGCTGTTTTCGTCCCGAGTGTCGTATTTGTTCCAGGTCGGCGGGTACCAGATACTCAATCCCTTGGCCGCTTTGAGCTTGAAGCCGTCGGCCGGACTGCGTTCATACACGACCAGTTCGTCCTGGGCGGCCAGGTACGCGGCAACCGCGCTGTTGAGTTCCGGATAATACTTTCCTTCCTCCTCGAGCAGGCGCAGGCTCTCCTCCATGAACGTCCTGATGTCGAAGTTGTAATCAAAATCGGTAATTTCCCCGAAACCGCCGACTTCAGAGAGGTCGCGGGCATGGGGCAGGACATTGTATGTTTCGTCAAGCAGCGACCAGGCCGTTTCGGCCCAGACCATGTGCGCATCGAGCACATCCGGAACGTGCTCGAGATCGAAAACCGTCAGGGCGGCAAAATTGATCGAGGTATCAAATCCCGGAACGCCCCTGTTTCCCTTGTCCGAATAGTATTCGAGATGATTGTCGGTGATGGCGGCGCCCAGTTCAGCCGGCGACATATCCGGCCGGGCGCCGAGATCGGCGATGACCATCTCCCAGGGCAGACCGTCCGGCTGGATCTTGGACTGCGAGGCGAGAAGAATCGAGGCCGTGTCACGGAGTTCATAAACGACTTCCATGAAGCCCATGATCGACCCCTCGAGCACCAGCAGATCGACCTGCCTGCCGGTCGATTCCCGGGCGTTCAGCAGCGCCCCGGCCAGGTCGCCGTTGGCCATGAGCTGATCCGGGACCGTGTCGTCGTGGGTGTTGTCCCGGCCGATACCGCGCCAGGAAAACCCTTCGCTCTTCATGATAAAGGCGACATTGTCCTGTTCGGCCAGGTCGAGGGCATGCGTTGCAAACGCCTCGAGAGTCGCTCCATCAGCGGTGTTCTGCTCCGCATAAAAATCCTGGCGGATTTTTTCGCCCCCGGCAACTTCAAATACTTCCGTGCCGGCAACGGACTGTCTGTCAACCAGGACCAGGATCTGCGGATGGTTCGTCACCCGAGCCGTCCCGGCCATCAGTTTGGCGATGGTGGTATCGGCATAGGCTTCCTGGTCATTGTCAGCCGCCAGATAATAGATAAAGGTCCATTGCGGATCACCGCCCGTTGCAGATTCGCCGCTTATCTGGCCCGCCCAGCAGATGCCTTCTGCCAGCAGCACCAGGAGCATGGCCCCCGATAAAAATATTCCTTTTCGCATACTTTCCGCTCCTCCTTTGCGCCCGCATGGGCAACCATGCAACCATAACTTGTCCTTTTTGGAAAAAATTACTCCCACAGGCATGAAGGTCCGGCCGGAACTACCTTGTGGTATTAATGAAGGAAACGGACAATCGGGTAACCGGTTACAGAAAAAAAGGACGCGGGAAACGCAAGGCGGTCTCCCTTCTCCGAACGCCCGGCAGGGCAAGGGAGCGGAGCCGTCCCGGCAGTATGATTTCAGGCGGGAAATTATTTCAGCCGCCGTGCTCTTCAGGCAGCGCCATTTTTTCCGGTTCGCAGAGCAGCGCCTTGTTGATGGCGGCCTTGCCGCATTTGCGGCAGCTGTACCTGTCGTTGTTCACCCGGTTGCGGCAGAATCGGGGCGGCGGCAGGTCCCGGGAGCCGCACCAGTCCCCCTTCTTCAGCCGCCCGGCCGGATTGCAGATGTTTTTTGCATCAAGGGAAACCGCGCCGCAGTTCCCGCAGAACCAGGCCGGGGTCTCCTTGGGCAACGGAATATGGCGTTTGATGTTTGTTGCAGGCATTGCTTACCTCCGCTTGTCTGCCGGACTTTACATCCCCGAGTTGTTCAGAACGGCAAGGTAGTAATTGATGACGCCGGCCTGGCTCAGGTAGGCCGGATTGTTCGAGGCGACCATGGCCGCCCGCAAATCCTCGGCGGCGCTGCGCGCAGCCTCGACATAGCCGGCGTTGGCCGCCGTGCGGAAAAAATAGTCGAAGGCGGCGGATTTGTCAGGCAGGGGAAGGGCAAGAAAAGCGGCGCAGGCCTCGTCAAAACGGCCCCGGTCTGCCAGGTAGACAACGGCCAGGCGGGCCCGGGAGGATTCGGAAAGCTCGTTGTCGAAGCGCATGGGGTCGGGCACCCGTTCGTCCACATGGTGTTTCAGTTCAAGGGGCGGGGCCGGCGTGCAGTAAAAGCACGGCTCCAGCAGTTCCGTAGTCATGCTGCCGTACACGTTCGCAGGGCCTTCACCGGCAACCCGCCGGGCCAGGGCCGTTCCGGGATAGATGCGCCCGCCCACGGTGTACTCGTAGCGGCGCAACGGGGTCGGGGGCAAATCGTTCATGCCCTTGATGGTCCGGGCGACCGTTTCCCAGGTTTCCCCGGGCAGGCCGAAAATGAGATCAACCGTGGTATCGATGGCGTGTACGGCGCACAGTTCGAGGGTGCCGGCGATGTCCGCCGCGCGGTAGGACACTCCCGCGGCTTCGAGGACCTCGTCGGCAAAGCTGGTGCAGGTCAGAATTATCGAAAAGCCGGCCCTGGCCAGCATTTCCGCAAAATCGCCGGTGAACGGCCGCGGCAGGAACTGGGAGACGAAGCGGAAGCGCGTCGGCAAATTTTCATCCAGAATGCGCGTGACAAGCGCCGTGGCATATTCCAGGTCCGGAACATTGAATTCCGTGTCCACGAAAAAGACCTTGTTGACCTGGTCCATGTCCGCCGCGGCCCACAGTTCGTCGACCACCTCCTGAACATCGCGGTGGACAAACCTTCGGCCTTCAATGATCGGCTCGACGCAGAAGCTGCAGCCCTGGTTGCAGCCGCGCTTGACCCGCACCGGCAGACCGGCCGATTGCAGGGCGTGGCGGAAGCCCGGATCGCGCTCAGGACCATGCAGCCGGGGAAAAATGAACTCCTCCCTGGGGGTTGCGGCGAAATCGTCGCCGTTCAGGCTGACCAGCCCGGGGATTGTCGCCAGCCGCTCCCGGTCCGGCCAGGCGCGAACAAAGGCGCTCAAGGGCTCCTCGCCCTCGCCCTGGATGCCGAAACCGACATCGAGGTAGGCGAGCATCTCCCGCGGCGCCATGGTGAAACCGCCGCCGCCGCAGATCATCGGCACGCCGGGCAGCAGTTTGCGGACCGCGTCCGCCACTTGACGGATTCGGGGGAGGAAGAAAAACGACCGGAAGCCCTCGCCCTCGAGGTCGCCGTAGTCTTCACAGGCCATGCAGGTGTCGATATTGCGGATGCCCAGTCCGATCAGGTCGGGGGTGAAATCGGCGACAGCCGCCGCCAGGTTGGCCGCCGGGTCGGCGGCCGGCAGAAAGGCGTACTCGATCCTTGTTGCAACCCCGTCCTCTCTGAGCCGTGCCGCAAGCATGTCGAGCCCGTAGGGATATACCTGCTTGACGAGGTAATACGGATCGGTATAGATGAAAAGTACGCGTCTGATTCGGGACATCACAGCTCCAGTGACCGCATTGTAACAGGTTGCGCCCGGGGCGTAAACCGCAAATCGGCTCCCTTCATGGCCCCGGATTACCGCCATGCTCCTCCGGTCAGGAGATCATCACTCCCTTTTCCGTTCGTCTCCCCGCCAGGGCAGCCATGCCATAGGCAAGGCAGGCCAACAGCATGACCGCCGCAAAACCGAATTCAACGGCAATTATGGCCGCAAGTCCGGTGCTGACCACGGAAACGCAGCCGTTGATTCCCCAGGCCCAGGCGGCCTGGCTCCGGCTGTATCCGCCCAGTTTTGCCAGCCCCAGGGGAAACGGCATGCCCATGGCGAATGCCGGCGGAGCGACCACGGCCAGAAAAACAGAAATTTTCCACCCCATTCCCAAACCAATGGCCGCATTCAGGACCGGCTGGAGAAAAAAGAAATAGAGGAGGAGAAACAAGGAGACCAGCAGCGCCGCCCGGGCATGGTTCGTTGGTCCGGCGGTGAAGCGTTGCGAACAGAGGCTGCCCAGCCCGGAGAAAATCAGCAGTGCGCTGATCACGGCGGCGGCCGCAAAGATGGGGTGGCCGAAAAAAAGGACCAGTTCATGCATCATGACAATTTCAAAGAACATATAGCCCAACCCCAGGCCGCTGAAAAACGGAATTATCCATGCCCGCACTCCCTTGCTCCCGGGCAGGCCCAGACGGAAAAGGGGAAGAAGGATAAGCAGCAGGGCCGAGAGGACCATCTGGACGAAACTGATCAGGACCAGGACATAGCCCAGTTCCAGAAAGGGCGTGGTCCGCTCGCCGAACAGGCGGAGAAGATGGGGCATGCTCTTCCAGCGCAGGAATTGGGAAAAAAAGGGACGGTTGTCCGTTACCGGCTGGACGGTAAATTCGTAGTCCCTGTAGAATTCAGGGCGCCGGGGAGACACAACCCGGTCGAGCTGGTCGAGAAAATCCCTGTCAGCGGAAAAATGATGCCGCTGCCGCTCCTGCGGATCAAGTCCGGGCAGAAAGAGCGGGTCAAACTGCAGCCGCTCGCAGAAGCCGCGGATCAGCCCCACCTCTTCCGGCGAGAAAGGGGTGCGCTTGACGACAAAGGTAATCATGTCCCATCCCCGGACCGCCGCCACATGACCGGAAAAGTCGGCTCCGACCCCATCCAGCGTCTCCGCGATGGTCGCCGCCAGCCGCAGGGGATTGCGGGCCGGTGAATCGAGCCAGGCCGATACCCGCAGAACGCCGTCCGGGCCGAGACGCTGCCATATCTCCGTAAAGGCCTCCCTGGTCAGCAGATACTGCTCCTGCAGGGCGAAAAGTCCCGATGAGCCGCCAAAGCTGCCGACCGCCGGCAGGGTAACCAGGTCGTAGTGCTGCCTGTCCACGGCGAGCCAGGTGCGGGGGGACATGAAGTGCAGATCCACGGCCGGGTCGGTGAAAGGCTGGAACCCCTCCCGGTCGGACCACTCCACCACCGCCTCCACTGCTCTGCGATGCGGCTCGACGGCCGTAATCCGCCCGGCCCCGTTGTACAGGGCGTGGGCGATATCTGCCCCGGTCCCGGGCTCGAGCACCAGTACCCGGTCCCGCCCTCCCAGGGCGTAAGGGAGCGCGCCAATGGTGGAGTCAAGCAGTTTCCTCTCTCCGGTCCGCAACGCCCCGAACCAGTCGCCGTTATTCAGCACCGCCGCGGCGGCCTCCCCGACCTCGTCCCCATAGGTCAGGCTGAGTCCGGGGGCATGGCGCAGGGCCGGCGCCGTGACAACCTGCACCAGGCCGTACGGGCTGGGGACACTTGCGCTGATCCTCGCCCCGGGCAGGTCCAGGGTCCGATTGACGGTTTTGTACTGGGATGGACTGAGCTGCAGGGGCGAATATATAACGACGATGATGAACTGCAGCGACATGACGCCTGCAATCAGGAGCTGAAGGTTTCGCCGCTGGATGACCAGCAGTCCAGCGATCCAGGGGAGCAGGGCGGTCAGCCCGGGCAGCTGCTGCGGCAGGAGAACGTACATGAGGGCGACGACCGCGACGGCGCCCAGGCCCGATCCGATCAGGTTGGCGCAATACAGACTGCCAATCCTCGAACTGTAGTGGATGAAGACCAGCCCCAGGGGCAGGGCGCCCAGAAAAAAAACCATCAGGTAGATCAATTGCCCGGCAAACAGCAGAAGCGACTGCCGGGGATCGAGAAAAAGGAGGCCGATGTCAAAACCGGCAACAAGCCCTTGTGAAGCCGGCAGCGCCATGGCCATCATGACGGCGCAGCAGAACATGCTCAGAGGCAGAAGAAAACGCAGGTTGCGCAGCAGGGTCTCCTGGAAGAGCGATATGCAGGTGCCGGCCGCCCCAAAGCCGAGCAGGGCCACAGAGATGATGAGATAGGCGAAATGGTGCCACTGCACAATGGCCAGGGCCTGCATCTGCTCCAACTGAAAAGCGATCAGGGCGGCGGAGAGCAGGGCAAGGGAGAAATGAAGCCGCAGGGTCGGGACCGGGGAAGGGTTCACTCAGCTCTCCGAAACGGCACAAAACGGACCGGCATGAGTTTGCGGGTGGTGACCCGGTCCCCTTTCTCCTTGTTCACCAGCATCAGGTGCTGCACATGAAAAGGCGATCCCACCGGAATGATCATCAAGCCCCCTTCCTTGAGCTGCTGCAGGAGGGGCGGCGGGATGAATTCCGCCGCCGCGGTCACCACGATGGCGTCGAACGGGCCGGCCTCCGGCCAGCCGTAATATCCGTCTCCCTCCCTGGTTTTCACGTTGGCGTAGCCGAGCTGCCGCAGCCGGTTATTTGCCGATTGCGCCAGTTCCGGGACAATCTCGATTGTATAGACCTCGGCAACCAGTTCGGCCAGGACCGCCGCCTGGTAACCCGACCCGGTCCCGATTTCCAGCACCCGCTGACCGGGAGCCGGCCGAATGACCTCTGTCATAAAGGCCACGATGTAGGGTTGGGAAATTGTCTGGCCATGGCCGATGGGCAGAGGAAAATCGCCGTACGCCAGCCGGCGCAGATTCTCGGGGACGAAAAGGTGCCGCTGCACCTCCGCCATGGCCTCCAGGACCTCCCTGTTCTCAATGCCCCTGCCGGCCAGCTGGGAGGCAACCATTTCAGCCTTTTTCCCTTCATACTGATCGGCCTGATCGGCGGCATGGGCCGCGGAGCCGCTCAGCGCGGACAGCGGCCGGGCAAAGGGGAAAGCGAGGGACAGGAGGAGAACCAGCATGGCAAGGGTCACGGCCGGCCCGGAGGGAACACATGATCCCCCGGGGCATGCCTTGTACCGGAAGAGGTTTGCACCGATCATCGTTATCTCCTTGTTGGGCACCCCGGCAGATTTCGGGAGCATCTCCCTTTCGTCGACATTCTTTCGGGGCAAAAACATGTGAATCCAACCGGCCGGCTTCCGGGACGCCAGGACGACAGGCAGCCGGCCGGCAATCCGATCTGACTCTATTATACCTGTAATTCCTTCTGGCTTGGAATCAAATCGTGAAAACCGGCCGCCGTTTTCCCGACGAGCAATGGAAATCGACCGGCAAAACGGGTATACTGATGAGAGTTGATCCCCCCGGCACATTCGGCCGAATACCTCCGGTGTCCCTTTGTCCGGCCGGTATCCGGAAAAGAGAGGAAAAAGCATGGGAAAAGCTGGGCAACTGGTTCTTGCGCATCTGCTGATGGCGGCGGTGCTGCTGGGCGGCTGCGCCAGGATGGCGGTGAACTCCCTCATGGAGCCGACGGTGGCCAATCTGCAGCGACAGACCGACCTCGAGTTGGTCTGCGAGGGCGCCTCCTCCTTCCTGCTGATGCTGGACGGCATGATCGCCGGGGAGCCGATGGACAAACGCCTCCTGCTGGCGGCCGTCCAGGGATTCTCGGCGTACGCCTCAGCCCTCGATGTCTGCGGCAAGCCGGAGCGGGCGGCCACGGTCAGTTCCAAGGCCAGGGAGTACGCCCTGGCCCTCCTGGCGACCAAACCGGCCCTCCGTTCCATCGCCGCGATGGACCCGGAGGCTGTTCAGTCCGCCCTGGCCGAATTGAATGAGGACGACGTGGCCCTGCTCTTCTGGGCAGGCAACGGCTGGGCAACCTGGATACACTACCAGGACGGATCACCGGCTTCCCTGGCTGACCTCGTTCGGGTGGAACAGATCATGCGCCGGGTCGTCGAGCTGGATGAAGTATTTTATCATGGCGGAGCCCATCTCTTCCTCGGGGCACTGTACGGGGCGAAACCTCCTCTGCTGGGGGGAAAGCCCGATCTGAGCCGTTTCCATTTTGACAAGGCTCTTGCCGTCAGCCGCGGGGAATTCCTCCCCGTCCAGGTGGTCTATGCCCAGACGTACGCCCGCATGATGTATGACCGGGACCTGTATGAACGGCTTCTGAACCAGGTCATCGATTTTCCGGTCGAACAGCGGCCGGACATCGCCCTGGCCAACGAGGCGGCCAAGCGCCGGGCGGCGCGGCTGCTGGAAGAAATAGACCATGTATTTTAAGCGCGGCCCCCGCGCTTCCAGTTTTCAACCGCCGGAGGTCTGTTATGCATCGCCGTAATTTTCTCCTCCTCCTGTCAGGGCTGCTGGCTGTCTTCGCCCTTTCCGTTCCCGCCGGTGCCGCGCCCGAACATCTCTTTAAAATCGCCTCCATCGCCCCGGACGGGTCAGTCTGGGCCAGGCGATTCCAGGACTTTGCCCGGGAGGTCGAACAAAAAAGCAACGGCGAGGTCGTTTTCAAATCCTATGCCGGCGGCATCATGGGTGACGATCAGGCCATGTACCGCAAAATGCAGATCGGCCAGCTCCACGGCGGCGGCTTTACCATGGCCGGCATCGGCCATGTGGTCCCCGACTTCCGGGTCCTGGGCATACCGTTTCTCTTCCGCTCCTATGAGGAAGTCGACTGGGTGATGCAAGGCCTGCGCCCCCATTTCGACAGGGCGTTCGCCGAAAAAGGGCTGGAGCTGATCGCCATGACCGAGGTTGGATTCATCTATTCCATGTCAACCTTCCCGATCACCACCCTGGACGACCTGAAAAAAAGCAAAAGTTGGTCTCCTGAGGGAGATCCCATCAGCGCGACATTTCTGCGGACCCTCGGCATAACCCCCATTCCCCTGTCGATCCCCGATGTGCTTACCTCCCTGCAGACCGGAATGATCGACACGGTCTACAACTCCCTCTACGGCACCATTGTGCTGCAGTGGTTCACCAAGGCCAAATACATCTCCGACACCCCCTTCGGCTACGCCTATGGGGCACTGCTGCTCGACAGGAAACGATTTTCCCGCCTGCCGCCGGAGTACGCCGCGCTGGTCAGGGAGTCGGCCGAAAAGCATTTCAGCCTCCTCATCGAGGACACTCGACGCAGCAATGAGGAAGCGCGGCAGGTCCTGCAGGACAACAATGTCGTCTTCACCGTCCCCGCCTCCGGGGAAATACAAAAGCTGTGCACAGGACGGGACGAGACCGTCAGCCTCATGCGGGACAAGGCCTTCACCGCCGGAGTCTATGACACCGTCATGCAGCGGCTGAACGAATTCCGAACCGGTGTTGAAACCGCGGGGCGGAAATAGCAGGAAGATCGGAGCCTCCATGAACGTCGCGGATGCCGGCAGAAAGCTATGGAGGGCCTGGACGGGGCTGACAAACGGGCTGCTCTGTCTGCTGCTGCTGGTCATGATCGGTCTGGCCTGCACCCAGATCTTTCTGCGCACGTTCCTTTCCGGGGGTTTACTGTGGGCCGATCCCCTGCTGCGCTACCTGGTCCTCTGGAGCGGCATGATCGGGGCGGTCGTGGCCACCCGCGAAGGGAAACACATCGCCATCGATGTCATCACCTATCTGGCCCCGGAGGCCCTGGGGAAATGGATCCAGCCGGTTGTCAACCTGTTTTCCGCGGCGGTCGCCGCGGTGCTGACCCTGGCGGCATCCATTTTCATCCGCAATGAAGCACTATTCGGCTCCCCGTCCCTGCTGGGGGTCCCGTCATGGATTTGGAACCTCATTTTTCCCCTGGCGTTCGCCATGATCACTTTCCATTTCCTTGCCGCCCTGCTGGCCGACCTCCCGGCTCTTTTCCGCCGCCGGGACCGGCGGGCGGGCGACGCCGCGGCCGCCCGTGAATAGTCTGAAACTTCTATCGCTGGCCCTGGCCCTGGCGGGCAGCCCTCTGTTCATCGTCATTTCCGCCCTGGCCCTGCTCTCCTTTTACAGTGCCGGAATCGACATTTCCGCGGTCATCATTGAAATGTCGAGACTTGCCGATACGCCCCTCCTGCTGTCCCTGCCCCTGTTCATTTTCGCCGGCACCATGCTGTCGGAAAGCGGGACACCGGGGCGGATGCTCAACCTGTCGCATCTTCTGCTCGGCTGGATGCCCGGCGGTCTGGCCGTTGTCGCCCTGCTGGTCTGCGCGGTCTTCACCGCCTTTACCGGTGCTTCCGGGGTGACGATTTTCGCCCTCGGCGGCCTGCTGTTTCCGGCGCTGCTCAAGGACAACTACCCGGAAAAATTCTCCCTGGGGCTCATCACCACCTCGGGCAGCCTCGGCCTGCTGTTTCCCCCCAGCCTTCCCCTCATTCTCTACGGGGTCATCTCGGAAACGCGCATCGACCAGTTGTTTCTGGCCGGCATCCTCCCCGGTCTGCTGATGCTGCTGCTGCTCATGGGGTACTCCATGCTGCACAGCCCGGGAACGTTCCGCCGGCAGGCGGTAACTGGCCGGCGGATCGCGGCCGGACTGCGGGAGGCCGCCTGGGAGCTCCCCCTGCCCTTTATCGTTCTCGGCGGCATTTACGGCGGATTTCTGGTGGCCGGAGAAGCCGCGGCGGTCACGGCCCTCTATGTTCTGATCGTGGAGGTTTTGGTCTATCGGGATATCAAACTCCGGCAGCTGCCGGGCATCATGGTCAAATCAATGATGCTGTTCGGGGGGATAATGGTGATCCTGGCCGCGTCCATGGCCTCGACCAACTACCTGGTGGACCAGGAAGTCCCCATGCGGCTTTTCGAGTTCATCCGGCAATACATCTCCAGCAAGTACACTTTTCTCCTGCTGCTCAATGTCTTTCTGCTGCTGGTCGGCACCATGCTGGACATCTTCTCGGCCCTGGTGCTCATCGTCCCCCTGATCGTCCCCATCGCCGCGGCCTACGAGGTCAACCTGGTTCACCTGGGCATCATTTTCCTCACCAATCTCCAGATCGGCTACTGCACCCCGCCGGTGGGACTCAATCTCTTTCTGGCCAGCTACCGCTTCGAGCGCCCGATCATCCGGCTTTACGGCGCAACCCTGCCCTTCCTTGCCCTGCTCGGCGCCACCCTGATCATCATCACCTATTTTCCGGCCCTGAGCCTGTTGCTGGTCAATCTGTTCGGCTGAAAACGCTGTCAGAGCCAGAATTCGGGATATTTTCTGGTCCTGGGGATATTGTTGACCAGCAGGGCGACGATCAGCATCAACGCCGCGCCCGAGGCCACCGGCAGCAGGACATACAGATAACCGAGGGAGTGGACCTGCTCCCCGCCGATGACGGCTATCAGGGCGGTGGCCCCGCCGGGCGGATGCAGAGTCCTGGTGGCGTGCATGACCGCGATGGCCGTGGCCACGGCAAGAGAGGCGGCCAGCCAGGTTTCCCCGTGAAAAACCTGGAAGCAGAAGACGCCGATCAGGGCCGACAGGATATGGCCGCCCAGCAGATTCCGGGGCTGGGCCAGGGGGCTTTTGGTCGCCCCGTAGATCAGCACCGCCGAGGCGCCGAAACTGCCTATGATCAGAATCAGATCACTGGCGGCCAGGAGGTGGTAATGGATGCCGGCAACCGCGGCGATCCCCAGGAAAGCGCCCAGCCATGACCAGGCTATTTCCTGCAGCCCCGGGGCCGGAGGGCTCTTGGCCCCCCCTCTCATTTTCCGAAAATATTCCATGACCCTCCCCTTCAGCCGAAGACATGGGCCTTTACCAGGTCGCTCCGGGTCAGGATGCCGAGCAGTTCGCCCTCCCGACCGAGGACCGGCACCCGGTTGATGCCGCGCTGCGTCAGGAGAGCCGCCGCCTCGCCCAGGGTGGCTGCTTCCCCGACCGAAATCACCGGGCTGTTCATGATGTCGGCGGCCGTGCCCTTGCGGATGCCCACGGCCGCGCATCCCTGACCCCTGAGGCAGGCGGCGACGATGGACATGAAGGATGCCCCGGCCGTGCCCATGTGCCTGAGAAAATCACGTTCGGAGATGATTCCCGCCACCCGCCCCGCGCCATCCAGTACGGGGAGGCCGGAAACGCCGGCCGAGGCCATCCGGTCGGCGACCTCGTGCAGCGGGGTTGCGAGCTCGACGGTGACAACCGCCCTGGTCATGATATCCCCGACCCGGACCGAGTTGATCAGCCGGTCCAGGGCGTGGCGGAATGAATACCTGTACAACTCCCTGAAATCCGCCGCGGTGATATCCAGATAGCCGGAAATTTCCTTCATGGCTTCATGGATATCCTCATCGGAAATTTCAAACCGGGGGGGTACCGCGTCCGGCGGTTTCTGCCCGCTCCGTCCCTCCGTTGTCTTCATGCTGCGACCTCCGCTATGCTCTTGCGTTGTTAACCCGGGGCGGTAATATTTCAATGGCCATGCCCTTCCGCCTTTTCCTCGCCGGAGCCATGGTGGGCGGCCCCTCCCTGGATCAGGCTGTGCAGCCCTTCGACATAGTGGGTGAAAAGCACGTAGCGGTGCACGAACTCGCGGCCGGCGTCGACGCTGTCATCGGCATGCTTGCTGCTTTGCAGCGCCTGCTGGAACCGCTCCCGGATGCCCTTGTCCAGGGCGCCGGTCAGAACAGCGGCCAGATGGTCAACACTCCCGCTTTCCAGGGCCCGGTCGGCCAGGACCACGGCCGGATCAACGGTGTCCGCTGACTTCAGGCCGGTATAGGGAGCCCCTTCCCCCTCGCGGTGAACACGCACCAGGGTTTCAAAGAAATACATGTCGGCAAGTTCCCGCACATCCTCGCCCTTGCCCCGAACCGCCAGGGTCCGATTGAAGGCGCTTCGCAACTGGGCTTCGTCATCCGGACGGACCCATTTCAGAACCGGCGTCACATCGCCTTTTTCCAGGGCGGTCCTGGCCGACTGGACCACCGGGCCCTCCAGGGTGTCGCAATGGGCGCCCGCCTCGCCGGAAGGCAGCATCGCCGTTGCCAACACAAACAGCGTACCAAGCATGACCGCGCGCAGATTTCGTCCATTCATTTTTTTTCCTCCTGTTTATTGTTCGACCAGTTCAATGGCGTCAACGGGACAGGACGCCTCGGCTTCTTCGCAGTCACAGTTGGCGCATCCCTGCGGCCCGATGACATGGGATTTTTCATCTATGATTTCGAACACGTCGGGACAGATTTCGGCACAGACGCCGCACCCGATGCACAGTTCCTCATCCACAACCGGCTTTTTCATGTCTTTTGTCCTCCTGTTGAGTGAAAGTTAATTCACATTTCCCCGCGCAATTGATCCAACAATCGCGCAGGAATTTCTCAGCGAAATCGAAGTCGCGTAGGTTGGGGTGAGCCCTGCGAACCCCAACGTAACCGCCTGGGATTGTTGGGGTTCGCAGGGCTCACCCCAACCTACCGTCTCACTCCCGTGTCGGTCTGCTGTTTTAACAATCGGCATGAACCTCTCCCGTGACGGCCTCCACAAAAACAGGCCAGGTCGCCGCGACGTGCCCGTCAATATCGAAGCTGCCCTCGCTCATGTGCCAGAGCAGAATTGCCGGTTGAACGATCCCGAAAAACAGCCCGGCCGCCGCCCCCGGGTCCAGGTCCCTCCTGATGGTCCCTCTGCTCTGACCTTCCCGGACAATATCCTCCACCTCGGCCAGATAACCAGTGACGATCCGGAACATTTTCCGCCGCCTCTCGGATTGCCGGCCCCATAATTCATCGGAAAAGAAAATCCTGGGGATGCCGTGCTCCCTCCGGATCAGACCGATATGCCGATCAAGCAGTCCGCGCAGGCGGTCCACCGCGTCGTCGCTTTCCTGGCGGACCGCCTCGATGTTCCGGTACAGCCTGGTCCGGATGTGTTCAAGGATGGCGCTCATCATGGCATCCCTGTTCCGGAAATGCCGGTAGAGAGCCGATGGGGCCAGGCCCATGCGCCGGGCGATGGCCGTTATGGTCAGCCGCCGTATCGAGCTCTCGCTCATGAGCTGCAGGGCCGCCGCGACAATCTGTTCGCGGCGTATATCGGTGGATAATTTTTCCGCTGCCACCAAGTCTCCTTATGTGAATTCATTTTCACAATAATCCCGGCCACCCTTTTTGTCAACCGGCTCTTTCCTGCCCTCCCGGTTATGCTGGGAGTCGGGCAGTGGGTAGTTGGCAGCATGCCAGAAGTCAGAGGACAGACGACAGAAAGGAGTTTGCAGCTTCGCTGTAGGTTTGGATATCCCCTCACCCGGCCTTCGGCCACCCTCTCCCAGTGGTAGAGGGAGAATTGTATAACACCCTTCTCCTTGGGGAGAAGGTGCCCGGAGGGCGGATGAGGGGAACACCCTTTTGCGGTGGAAATTTCGATTTCGACGAGATGCTTGTGCTGGGCCGGGGCAGAATCAGTTGTTTTTCAGCAGCAGCAGTTCCAGGGCGGGGACAATCGGTATTTGGGGGGGAATCGGGATCGTATTGTACTCGAGGATAAAACCCATGTCTTCCGCCTCCTCCACGGTCCAGGAGGCGGTGAAGTGATTTTCCCTGTCGCCGCACGGCAGTCCGGTCAGCGGATCCTCGCAATCCACCGTCAGGGAGATGTGCTCGCCGCCGGTATAAGCTGCCTCCCGGTTCATCCCCGTCAGGGTGGCATATTGCCACAAAGTCGCGGGGTCGGGACCGATTTCCCGCAGGGTGACAAAAATATCGAGGATGAAGGCGTAAACCTGGCCGCCCGTCAATTCAATCCCGCCCAGATCGGCGGTGCGCGGAAGAATATCGCTTGCCCCGCGTGGGATATCCAGGGGCCCGCTCTCGAAGAGCACCCTGGTGGGATGGAGGCCGTTTGCCGTGTCCACCTCCGTCAGCAGCAGATGAAAGGAGAATGCCTGAAAAATGCTGGGGGAAATAAACACCGTCAGCTTGTCGGCCCGCACCGTTTCCGGGAGCATGAACGTCTGCCCGCGGTACGGCATGGTGTGATCGAAAAGGCTCTTCAGTTCATTGGCCGGGACCGTAAGCGTTTCCGCCGAGACTGTGCCCATTGGCATACTGCAGCAGAGGACGGCCGCCAGCAGGATGTACAGGCGGATGGCTATCGGTCGTCCGTCCCTTCGCCATTTCGGGAATCGCAACATATTCTCAACCCTGAGAAGATTGACGAACGGGCATGCCCTGACCCCTCCATCGGCAAACGATCATGCCGGGACCCAGCCCCCGCCTCCGTCGCCCTGAGAGAGAAGGAAATACAGGGTCAACACTCCGGCCGTTCCTCTATTATACGGAAGGCAGGAAAAAAAAGTCAAACGGACCGCCCCCGGCTCCCCGCCGTTTATTTCGACTCCGCCTTCCGGGCGCAGGAAATGCACGTCAGCACGCTGGGATCGAAGCGCAGGCGCCCTTCGGCGATCTCTTCGTCGCACATGACGCAGTAGCCGTAGTCGAAATCCTGGCCCCGATTCAATTTTATCCCGCCTATTCACTATTCACAGGTAATAGCGCAGCCGCAATTCAAGCCGCCAGTCATTCTGTTTCTCGCCGTATTCGCTCAAACTGCCGCCGTTCAGCCATGATCCCTTCAGGCGGAGCTCCAGGTTGGTGACCGGGGTGTAGAGGATCTCGGGCGACAGGGAAAAACTGCCGTCCGCGAGATTGACGATGGCGGTGGCGGCCGGGGTGAGGTAAAGGATGTCGAAGGGCTCTTTCTGACTGGCGCGGAGATAGAGATAATCGCGCATGGGGTTCATACGGCCGTAGCCTTCGGCCAGGTCCCGCATCCGGCGCAGCAGGCCGTCGTCGCCGGTTGCCTGGAAAACCTCGTACCCCCGGTTGGCCAGGGTGAAGTAATTCTCCATTTCCTCCCGGCTGAAGCCTGCCCCGTTGTGATAATACTCGGCGATCCAGGTGGTTTCGGCCGCGGTCAGGTAGCGCAGGCCGAGAAGCCAGCTCCCGGCGTCCTCTTCCTGCTCGGCAATGTCTCCGGCCGAATCGATGACCCGCTTGCGAACGTCGTGCAGGAGGGCGAATTCGCCATGGACCTCGAAGTTGGACGTGAGGTTGCGGGCAAAGTCCATGCCGTAGCGGCTGCCCCGGCTGCCGCCGGTCAGAAAAAGCAGATCGATGTCGGTATCGCGGAACAGAACATAGAGCCTGCCGCCGAAATTGAGATGATCGGACTCGCCGAAGTCGTCGTTGACATCCCCGTCCACCGGCAGCACCAGGGGTGCCAGGGAAAAGGTCTGCAGGGGGCCGGCCAGGCTCCTGATCATCTCGGCCGTGGCCACGATAAAGCCTTCGCGGTTCAGTTCAGGGTCATCCGGGTCCTTGGGCCGGTCGACAAAGGCGACCGGATTCCAGGCATAGCCGGTGCCCCAGCGCAGGTTCTTCTTGCCCGCTTCCAGCACCAGGCTCGGCGAGGGCTTGAGGGAAAGGTAGCCGTCGTAGAAGACGGCCTCGACGGATTCGCCAAGATAGGAATTGCTGTAGTCCGTGTTGACCCGGGCAAAGAGCCGGCCGATTCCTTTTTCCAGGCTTGCCTCGAACTGCAGGCGGCCGTTGTATTCCGCCGTGGTGCCCCCCTCGTCGCGATCGAAAAACCGGAGGTGGTGCAAGGCCGCATCGGTGTCGAGGCCGAACAGCACCGGGCGCAGCTCCGCGTAGCCGCCTATATGGTACGGCTTCCTGGCAAACTCGGCGACCTCGAAGCTGAATTCATCTGCCGGGGCAGCGGGGGCAAGAGCCGGGAGCAGGAAAACAGCCGGGAGCAGCCAGCTCGGCCACCCCGGTCGTTTCGTCACCTTTCCCATTCCATGTCTCATGGTTCCTGCCGCGCAGCCGACCATTCCCTGTTCCGTCAGCGCAGTGATTCCAGATTGGGCATGAAGGTCTGGGTGAACACCTCGTCCGGCAGGGTTCTCTCCCTGATGCCGGCGAAGATCATGATCGAACGGTAACCCTGGTAGAGGGGACTGTCGGTCTCGATGATCGAGGGCCGGACAATGCCGCCGCCGAAATCCTTGACCTCCCGGAAATGAAGGGTCTTGATCAGCATATCCGTTTCGGTCAGGCACTCGATGCGGGTCGGCAGCAGTGCTTCCCGGTCGGCCCACAGCCGGACCCGGTCATAGGCGACGCCGCGGCTCTTTGCCCTGAGGTGGAGCAGATAGCCGTCGCCGGTCTCCTCAACCTTCTCCACGTTGTACTCGGCCGCGTAGTCCAACTGCAGGATATCGCTGTTGTTGAAGACCCCGCCGACCACCGACTGCAGGCTGGTGATGCGGATCGGCCTGCCCACTCCCGGCATGTAGAGCCACATGTTGTCGCCGAGCCGCAGGGTGGAGCGCCCCTTTTCGCTGGCCGGGGAGATGAACAGCGAGGCTACCTTGTCGAGTCCCTTTTTCACCGTGAACAGGACATATTCCCTGCTCCGGCCGTCCGGCTCGATATTGACGAGCTTGCGGTACGATTCGTAGGTTTCGGGATTGAGGTTGCGGTCGATCTGCAGCAGCAGCGCCTCCCCGTCCAGGGCGTGGACGGGAAGGGCAAGCAGCAGCGAAAAAGCAAGGGACAGCAGGATGCGCATGATTGTTTCTCCTAAACGTGCCGCAGCGCCTTGATGGGGTCCATCCGCGAAGCCTTGAAGGCCGGCTGCAGGCTGGCGACCACGGAAATGACGATGACGATCGCCGACAGGGCCAGCATGTCGGCGGGATCGACGGCCGCCCGGAGCACCAGACCGGTCTGCCGGCCGAAGTCGTAGGTTATATGGGCGCCATTGAGCAAGGCGATGATGAGCGCCCCCGTCATGTTGCCCAGCACCGCCCCGACAACCCCCAGGCTCAATCCTTCGAGCAGGAACATGGCGAGAATGCGGCCTGGACGGGTGCCGATGGCGGCGATGGTGCCGATTTCCCGGATCCGCTCATAGACCGCCATGATCATCACGTTCATGATGCTCACCAGAACGATGGCGATCAGCATCAGCTTCATGAAGAAGGTCATGACGTCGATCATCCGGGCAATGTTGAAAAAGGGCGAAAGCTTTTCCCAGGTATGCACTTCAAAGATCGGCTTGCCCTGCTGGTTGCGTTCGGCGGCCAGGAGTTCCTCGAGCCTGGCGCTTACCGCGGCAAGCCGGTCGAAATCCCCGAGCCGCACGGCGACCTCGCTGATCCCCCTTTCCTCCAGGCGCAGCACCTCGGCGGCGTCTTCGATATGGATGTAGCCGTCCCTGCCCCCCGGCCCGGTGGCGCTTTCCATGATGCCCGCGACCTTGAACTGGCGGCCGTTGACCGAGCCGTCCTGGTTGGTGGCGACGATCACCACTGTGTCGCCGACCTTGACCTTCATTCCCCGGGCCAGCAGTTCAGGCACCCAGATCCCGCCGGGGGCAAGCGTCTTCTCACCCTCCACCACGCGATCGGCGAGCAGCGGCACGGCCTGGAGCTCCCGCGCGGGATCGATCCCGTTCAGGCGGATGTTGGTGGTTTCGACAAAGGTGCTGAACATCGCCCCGAACTTGATCCGGGGCGACCAGGCGGCGATTTCCGGTTCGGCGTCCAGGATTTGTTCCAGGCGGGCAATGGCGCCTCCCTTCAGGTTCAGGTTCAGGGGCAGGTTGTCGATGGAGGCCACATACCCCTTGCGATGGATCTGCAGGTGGCCGAGCATGGAGTCGGTGTTCTGGGCGATCATCATGGCCTTGAACGACCCGGTCACCGAGGTGAAGACCAGGACGAAAACGACGCCGAGGGTGATCAGGGAGGCGGTGAGCAGGGTCCGCCGCTTGTAGCGCAGGAGGTTGCGGACCGCGATTTTAACCAACTTGCTCATGACCTGCCTCCCGTGTGTCTCTGCTGTCGGTCAGCCGCCCGTCTTCCAGGGTGTGGACGACTTCGGCCTCGCCGACGATCTTGGGGTCGTGGGTGGAAAAGATGAAGGTGGTGCCGAAGGTGTCGCGCATCCGCTTCATCAATTCGATCACCTGGTAGGCCGTGTCATGATCGAGGTTGGCGGTGGGCTCGTCGGCCAGCACCAGGGCCGGGCTGGTCACCAGGGCCCGGGCCACCGCCACCCGCTGCTTCTGGCCGCCGGAGATCTGGTCCGGCAGCTTGTTCCTCTGCTCCTCCATTCCCACCTCCCGCAACAGGGTCGTAACCCGCTCCGAACGCTCCGGGGCCGGAACATCCTGCACCATGAGCAGGGGATATTCGATGTTTTCGTAGACGGTCAGCACCGGGATGAGATTGAAGTCCTGGAAAATAAAGCCGATATTCTTCCCTCGGAAGTCCGCCCCCTGCCGCCGGCCGAGACCGCCGACATCGGTGCCGGCCACGGTCAGTTTTCCTTCACTCGGTCTGTCCAGGCAGCCGATGAGATTGAGCAGGGTGGTCTTGCCGCTCCCCGAGGGGCCGACAATGGAGACGAACGCCCCGCCTTCGATGGTCAGGCTCACTCCCCTGAGGGCGTGAATGACCGTCTCCCCGACCCGGTACCTCTTATGGACATTTTCCGCCGTAATCAGACCCATGAATCAGCCTCCGCTTCCGCTTATCCTTCCGTATTCCTTTCCCGGACATTGTTGATTATTATGCCATATTCCCCATAAAATAACTGCTGTTTTCCTGCTCATCCCGGGCACCCATCCCGCCGGGCCTCCCGCTCCGGCCCGGGTCCCCGCAATGTCCCGTTTCCCTGTTTCCGGAGCCCCCTGATTGGATGACAGCGCATCAGGCTTCACGCCGGGCAATATTTACGGTATGATGTCCGCAACAGGCATCCCGCCACCCGCTTGCGGGTGCCGGCAGAGAGGAAAACGCGTGCGCATTGCGGTCATTTCAGACATACATGCCAATCTGGCGGCCCTGGAGGCTGTGCTGGAGGATATCGACGCCGAAAACATCGAGCGGATCATTTCCCTGGGAGACAATATCGGCTACGGCCCCGACCCGGAAGAGGTGCTGCTCAGGCTGAGGGAGCGCGGGGCCGCCTCCATCCAGGGCAACCACGAATTCGCCCTCCTCAACCGGGCCTATTTCCATCGCATGAACCCGGACCCGCGGAAATCCCTGGAAATGACCCTGCCGCTGCTCTCCCCGGAGAGCATTGCCTCTGTCGCCAGCCTCCAGCCGGTCATGATCTGGAACGGGGCCAGGTTTGTCCACGGCTGTCCCCCCAAGTCGCCCACCAGCTATCTTTTTTACCCCAGTGTCATCGCACTGGAAAAAATCTTCGGCGCCTTTCCGGAGCGGCTCTGTTTTTACGGCCACACCCACACCCTGAATTTCTTTGTCGAAGGCCTGCCGCCCGAACAGGGACTGGAGGTGGAACCGGGACTCCGCCGGCTGGAACAGGACAGGCGGTACATCATCAACCCGGGCAGCGTAGGCCAGCCCAGGGACGGCATCAACAACCACGCCAAGTACCTGGTCTGGGACAGCGACCGTGACACCGTCACCTTCAAGGCGGTCAGGTACGATGTGATGCGGACCGTGAACAAACTGCGCCGGCTTGGTTTTCCCGACTTCAACGCCCAGCGCCTGCTCTGGTGAACGGGAGGAACTATGCGGGGGAAGAGGCGGCGGCGCAGAATAGGACGCTACACCATAACCGGCATCCTCGGCCACGGCGGCATGGGCACGGTCTACCGGGCCGTCATGCCGACCACCAACAGGACCGTCGCCCTGAAACTGCTCAACCCGTCCGAACCGCTGACGGCGCTGCTCGGCATGCCCGCCCTGCGGGACATATTCTCCGCCGAAGTGCTGACCATGGCCCGCCTGCGCCATCCGCACATCGCCGATATCCGGGACTTCGATTATGACGGGAAAAACCCCTTTTATACCATGGAGTATTACTGCGCCAATCTCGGGATGATGATCGACGAAAAATTCACCCTGGAATCGCCCACCCGCCGCATCCCGCCCGACAAGGTCCTGGCCTGGGGCGCCCAGATTCTTGACGGGCTGGACTGCATGCATTCAGCCGGGGTCGTGCACCGGGACATCAAACCGCAGAACATGCTGGTGACGGATGAAAACACCATCAAGATCTGCGACTTCGGCATGTCCCTGGACATGGAAGAAGGGAGCGGCCCCTCCGCTCCGGGCATGCGGGTCGGCACGCCCTATTACGCGGCGCCGGAACAGGCCGCCGACCCGGACCGGGCCGACGAGCGCTCCGATCTCTTTTCAGCCGGGGTGCTGCTCTACCGTCTGCTGACCGGCGAATTGCCGGTCATGAAGGGCTTCATGCTCAGCCTGGTCAACCCGCTCTACGATCAGGGCTGGGATGATTTTTTCGCCCGGGCGCTCAGTTGGAAGCCGGAGCGAAGATTTCAGAACGCGGCGGAGATGGCCGCCGCCCTCATGACCCTGGAGCTGCACCGGCAAAAACACAGTCGGAGGATCTGCCGGGACATTGCCGCCGATCAGCGTCCCTCCTCCCGCCACGGTCTCCGGGATACGCCCATCCGCGCCTCCGGCGGCCGGGCCGGCAATCTTTTCGGGGTCGACAGCCTGTGGCAGCCCCGCACGTATATCCGCAACATGTTTGCACCGCCGGAGGAACATATCGTGCTGGACGAGGCCACCCGACTCCTGTGGCAGCGGGCCGGCTCAGCCTGCCCGGTGGACCGCCCGGAGGCCGAGAGACTCATTGCCGCCTGGAACGGAGCCGGTTTCGGCGGCATAACGGCGTGGCGCCTGCCCACGGTCAACGAACTGCTGTCGCTGATCCCTGACCCGACCCTGCCGGAAAGCGAGTGCGGGCCGGCTCCCTTTACCGGTGAACGCGAGTGGTTCTGGAGCTGCGACCGGCGCTCCCGGAAGACGTCCTGGTATGTCAACACCCGCCTCGGCTACGCCGGCTGGCAGGATGACGGCTGCCGGTATTTTGTCCGGGCCGTGGCCTCATCACCGGTCTGAACGACCGGCATCATTCGCCCTCTTCTCCCGGCCGCACCGGAAATTCAGGGCAAACCCCGGACCCCATTTTTCCCTTGCGTTTTGCCGCCGGCGAATACATATTCCCAACACAACTCAACAATCATTGCTTTCGATCCGGAGGTGGTGTACCCATGCCCGCATATAACCCCTGCATCGCCTGCGGCGCCTGTTGCGCTTTTTTCCGGGCCTCCTTCTACTGGGCCGAATCCGACCTCGCCACCCCCGGCGGGGTGCCGCATATGCTGACCGACCATCTCCAGACCCATTACCTGGTCATGAAAGGAACCAACTGCTCCGATCCGCGCTGCATCGCCCTCAAGGGGGTGATCGGCGACAACGTCTACTGCGCGATCTATGCCCGCCGCGCCTCGGTCTGCCGCAACTTCATCCCCTCGTTCGAAAACGGCCAGGCCAACGAACGGTGCGACAGGGCCCGGGCCAGGTGGGGCCTGCCTCCCCTGGACAGCGATTCATGGACCCGGCCCCAGCCCGACAATTTTCCCAAGGCGGCCTGACCGGCAACGAGGCAGGCAGGCCAAAGGAGGGGCGCCGGCATCGGAGCAAGGCATTCTCATTCCCCTCCTGACCCCTTCCGGAGCTCGACGAACCGCGGATCGTCCGGCCCCGGCACGGCCTTCCATTCCTGTTCCTCGACATTGAAATCGGCGATCTGATCCAGCGGCTGCTTCAGATACCTGCCCCGTCCCTCGGCGGCCACCGTGCCGTCCGGCAGGAGCAGCTCCCCGGTGCCTTCGAAAATCCTGCGGCCGTCCCTGGTGATCCGGCCAATGGCCCGCAATTCCACCCCCAGCGGCACGGGATGCCTGAAACGGACAGTGATTTCGACGGTAACCCCCCAGAGCTCGCCCTGCCGGTTGATCATGATTGCCCGGCCGATGGTCTCATCGAGGATGGTGGACACGATGCCCCCGTGCAGCCGGCCCGGATAACTCTGATGTTTTTCGCCGGGCCGGAATACCGCCAGGAGTTCGCCGTTTTCCAGTTCGTAAAACGAGGCGTGCAGGCCATGGTCGTTTTTCAGCCCGCAGACCAGGCACATACTCGAATTCGGTTGTTTGTTGATCACCCTGTATTGCCTTGTTTCCTCCTCCATTGCCCGCACCTTTTCGGCGTTCCCGCGCCCGTATCCTTTTTTGGCCGTGACTGGCTCGCGGTCCGTCTCTTTTCCCAGCGCCAGCCCGTCGTTCTCTCCGCAAAACACGACAACCATACTGCGTTGCCAACGGCGGCGCAACCCATTGGACCTGGCCGGACGCCCTGAGTCCCGGCTCCTTCGCCGCATCGCCACCCGCATCGGGACAGCGGATTTTGGTTTGCCTTCGCCGGGCTTCACACTTACTGTTCCTTACAGGAATCATTCATGGAAAACTTTATCAAGGGAGGATGCCATGAACCGGACAATACTACCGATCCTATTGCTGTTTCTGTGTATGCTCTTCAGTTCAACGGCGTCGGCCGCCCTGCAGACCAGGGAAGTATCCTACTCTTCCGGCGGCACGGAGATGAAAGGCTATCTCGCCTATGATGACGCCGTCGACGCCAGGCGTCCCGCCATCCTGGTGGTGCATGAATGGTGGGGGCACAACGACTATGCCCGCAAACGGGCGGAGATGCTTGCCGGGCTTGGCTATACCGCCCTGGCCGTCGACATGTACGGTGAAGGGAAGACCGCGGCCCATCCTGAGGATGCCGGAAAGTTCGCGGCTGAGGTCCGCAGCAACCTGCCCGTGGCCAAAGAGCGGTTCATCGCCGCAATCGAGGTCCTGAAAAATGAACCGACGGTCGACCCGGACAAGATCGCGGCCATCGGCTACTGTTTCGGCGGCGGTGTTGTCCTGGAAATGGCCCGACAAGGGGTTGATCTGGACGGCGTGGTCAGCTTTCACGGCAGCCTGGCCACCTCCAGTCCGGCCGAGAAGGGACGGGTGAAGGCCGCGATCCTCGTCTTGAACGGCGAGGACGATCCCTTTGTCACGGCCGAAGAAATTGACGGGTTCAAAAAAGAAATGGAGGCCGCCGGCGCAACCTACCGGTTTGTGAATTATCCCGGCGCCAGACATTCGTTCACCAACCCGGATGCCGACAGCTTCGGCAGCGAATTCGGCCTGCCCCTGGCGTATGACCGGCAGGCCGACACCCAGTCGTGGCGGGCCATGCAGGATTTCTTCGCCGAGATTTTTGCCCGGCCCTGAGCGGAAGCTGGAGGGAAGAACCCCCGGCCCGAGCCGTTCATCCTTTTTGTTGTTGCTTTTTTGACGAAATAATCAATAATTAAGTGACCGGCCGCAGCCGTTCCGGCTTGCGGCCGGTCCATGCGGAAGCCCCATTTCCCGGTTCCGGCCTGCCCGGTCCCGGGACTGTCCCAGCCTTTCGCACGCGCAATGCAGCGGCTGCCGACCGGCGGCAGCCTGAAACAACAAGGAGAGAAACATGGTGGAGAAGAAAATTCCAAGCAAGCATTACCGGAAGTTGACCAAAAAATTCCCGACGGTCATGGCCTCGTTGGAAAATCTGGGAACGACCCTGCGCGATGCCGGACCCATTGACCGGAAAACCTCGGAACTCATCCAGTTGGCGGCCGCCGCGGCGCACTCGACCGGAGCCGTTCACTCCCACGCCCGGCGGGCTCTGGAGGCCGGAGCGACCAGAGAGGAGATCGAGCATACCCTCCTGCTGCTGATTTCCACCATCGGCTATCCCAAGGTGGCGGCCGCTCTGTCCTGGGTCGAGGAAATGAAGGAAATGAAAAAATAGAAGGCCGTCGGTCGATCAACCCCCGTTCACCGCTCCCCGCGATGTCCCCGGGGGCGGACTGATCTTTTTTTCCGGGGAAAGGTTCCGGCCGCCTCTTTTTTTGTCCCGCCTCCGTGCCGGGTCAGCACCTGCTTCTGCTCTTCCCGGCCGGCAACGGATTGCTCCACGAAACAGGGTTCGCCGCTGAACGGGTCCCGCCCGGTCCAATACATCAGGGTCGAATAGGTGGAGGGCGTCGGGGTGAAGACCTGCACCTGCCTGGGCAGGAGCCTGAGCGAATCCGAACAGAACCGCCTGAGCCGGACCATGTCTTCCCTGGTGCAGCCGGGGTGCGCGGCGATCATGTAGTAGGTGAGGTACTGCCGGCGCCCTTCCCGCTCGTTCAGACGCTGAAAGAGCTCGCGGAAGGCAAGGAGGGTCTCAGATCCGGGCTTGCCCATCAGGGTCAGCACCTTCTTCTCGCTGTGCTCCGGGGCGACCTTCATCTGGCCGGATACGTGATGGCGGATGAGCTCGCGCAGGTAGTTGACGCCGTTGGTCCGGTCCGCCAGAATCATATCGTAGCGGATCCCCGAGGCAACCACGACCTTGCGGACCCCCTTGATCCGCCGCAGGTCGCGCAGCAGTTCGATCTGCGCCCCATGATCGACCCCCATCTTCGGACATACCTTGGGATACAGGCAGCGCCTGGAGGCGCAGCTTCCCTTCCGTTCCTTTCTGCTGCATTCAATGGCGTACATATTGGCGGTTGGGCCCCCCACGTCATGGATGGTGCCCTTGAATTCAGGATGGGCAACAATCCGCTCCGCCTCCCGGAGGATGGATTCCCTGCTGCGCCACCGGACGGTGCGGCCCTGATGGACGCTGATCGCGCAGAAATTGCATTCACCGTAACAGCCCCGGTGGGTGGCGATGGAAAAACGGATGGTCTCCAGGGCCCTGATTTCTCCCTGCCGCAGATAATGGGGATGGGCGCTCCGTTCATAGTCGAGATCATGGACATGGTCCAGTTCGGCCGTGGAAAGAAGAAGGGGGGACGGGTTCTGCACCAGGTAGCGGTCGTCCTGCTTCTGGGCAAGGATTCCGGCCGTCACCGGATCGGTGTTCCGGTAAAACAGATGAAACATTTCGGTAAAGGCGGTCCTGTCCCCGGCCGCGGCCTCGAAAGGCGGCAGTTCGACGGCTCTCCCGGGCATTTCCCGGGAGGCGTAACAGAGCCCTCGGACAATCCGGGGATCTGCGCCTGCGGCCAGCGCCCCGGCCAGTTCGAGCACCGATCTGTCGGCCATGCCGTAGAGCAGGTAATCCGCCTTGGCATCGAACAGGATCGACCGCCGCACGCGGTCGGACCAGAAATCGTAGTGGGCTATGCGCCGCAGACTGGCCTCGATGCCTCCAAGGACAATGGGGCAGGTCTTTTTCCAGCGGCTCCGGATCAGGTTGGCGTACACCAGGACAGCCCGGTCAGGACGCCGGTTGTTTATCCCGCCCGGGGTGTAATCATCGGTCCGGCGCCGCTTGCCGGCGGCGGTCCGATTGGCGACCATGGAGTCGATGCTCCCCCCGGTTACGCCCCAGAACAGCAGGGGTTCGCCCAGCCTGGCGATATCGTCGCCCGTCTCCGTTTCCGGCTGGGCAATGATCCCCACCCGGTACCCGGCATCGAGGAGCACCTTGCCGATGACGGCCACGCCGATGAACGGGGAGTCGATGTACGCGTCCCCGGTCACCAGAATGACGTCGAGCCGGTCCCAGCCGAGCCGGTTCATTTCCTCTCTTGTTGTGGGCAGAAACATTATGGCTTTCCCTTGCGTGGCTGCATTGCTCCACCAAGGTAATCACCCCGCGCCGTCGCCGCCAGGAAAAAGCATACCAGAAGTCAGAGGACAGATGACAGACGACAGAAGGAGTTGTCCCGTCCTGAAATAGGTTTACACTTCTATGAAATTTTAGAGGAGGTAAGGAACCTATGAGAAGGACGAAGGATATGGTTGGAGTCAAGGATATTATCCAGTACAGTGAACCATTCCGTGAAATTGGCGATCGAGGCCTGCTTCTTCCTTGGCGCCGTCCGGCGCTGGACTCCTGGTTTCCCGCTGCGTCGCTCGACCCAGCGATATTC
>JALHJD010000271.1 GCA_022837185.1 Desulfobacteraceae bacterium | reverse complement strand
GCGGCGGCCGAGCCGCCGCCGCAGGGATCAATAATCTGCCAACGGATCAGGCTGACGTCTTCATGCAGGCCTTCATGGAAAATTTTTAACCGCCACGAACCCAACGGAAACCGCATCTAGCCATGAATCGATTCACACTTACGGATACGACGCAACGTGCTTTTCTCCTGCTGATCGCATGCTGCCTGCTGGTATTCGGCGCCATGACGGCGGCTCCGGCATCGGGGGCCCCGAAAGCGGCGGACCTGGTCAGCGACGGGCAGCCGATAGACCTCGAGGATGAAAAATACCGAAAACTGTTCCAGGAACTCAGGTCCGACCACAATTTCACCGATACGGAAATCGAAGCCATCTTTGCCGGCCAGACCATCAACAAGCGCGTTCTCGAGCTCATGGACAAGCAATGGGAAGCCAAACCGTACTATAAATATGCTCCCCTGTTCATCACCCCGCAGATCATCGCCACCGGCAGGCAGAAACTTGCCGAGCACCGCGACGTATTGGACCGAATCGAAGAAGAAATCGGGGTCGACCGCGAAATTGTCGTCGCCATCTGGGGCATTGAAACACGCTACGGGACCAACCAGGGATCGTTCAACGTCCTTCAGACCCTGAACACCCTGTTTGCCGCCTATCCCCGGCGAAGCACATTTTTCCGCAACGAGCTGGTCCATTTCCTGCTCCTGTGCCGGGAGACGGGTGTCGATCCGAAAGACGTCAAAGGCTCCTACGCCGGCGCCTTCGGCCAGACCCAGTTCATTCCTTCAAGCTTCCGCGCCTATGCCCTCAGCTTTGACGGGGACGACAAGCCCGATGTCTGGACATCGGTGCCCGATATCCTCGCCTCCATCGCCAATTACCTCAAACAGTATCACTGGACCCTGAACGGCCCCATTTATTGGGATCTCGGGCACGAACTGAAAGATCAGCGGCTCATCGCCGCCAACCTCAAGGGCCGCAAGGGAAGAGTCCCCTGGCGCGCCGTCAGCCAGGGCCAGGCCCCGGACATTCCCACTTCACCCGGCAACAGGGACCTATCCATTGTCAGCCTCGAACTGCCGCCCGGCTCAAATTCCCCCCTGCGCTATGTCGCGGGCTTTCCGAATTTCCAGGCCATCACCGAATGGAACCATTCCAACCGTTATGCCATGACGGTCGCGGAACTGGCCGAAGCCCTGAAAAACCCTTGACCCGGGTCAGACCGTGAAGATCCGCCGGTGCGGAACAACAGCGGTGGTTCCCGCCCTGATCCTGGTCCTGATGACCGGTTTTGCCGGCAACTGCGCGGAGAGCCCGCTGCTCGCCGCCGTTGCCCGCCCGTCCTTCTCCTTCGCGGACGATCTTGAGCGAAAAGACCTGGTTCCGGCGGTCAGACACAGTCTCAAGTATCTGTGCGGTCTGCCGCCGGACAGGAAAATCCCCTTCGGCGGCCGGACCGTCCCGGTTGCGCACCTCGCCCGATCCCTTGGTGTTTTCCTTTCCCTGGTCAACGGGGAACCGGCGAGCGGCGAGCTGGACAGGCTGATCAGGGAACGCTTTGACATCTATCAGGCCGGCGGCCCGGGAAATCCCGATTCCGGCCGGCAGATGCTGGTCACCGGGTATTTCCAGCCGATCCTCGCGGGCAGCCTGACCCGGACCCCCCCGTACCTCCATCCCTTGTACGCCGTACCCGATGATCTTGTTTACCGAACCGGTGCCCGGGACGAAAAAACAGCCGGCCGGATCGAGGACGGCGCCTTCGTCCCTTACTGGACCAGGGGTGAAATTGAGCGGCAGGGCCGGGCTGCGGGCCATGAACTGGTCTGGCTCAAGGACCCTTTCGACGCCTTTGTCCTGCATGTTCAGGGCTCAGGGCTCATCCGGCTGCCGGACGGCGCGGTGCGGGGAGTGCGCTTTGCCGCCAGGAACGGCCGTGACTACCGAAGCATCGGCAGGCTCCTGGTCGAAACCGGCCGCCTGCAACTCGGGGACGCGGGCCTCGATACCATCCGGGCCTATCTCGCCGCCCACCCCGGGGAGCGGGAAGAGATTCTCCACCATAATGAATCGTTTATTTTCTTCTCCTGGGCCGATCACCTTAAACCAACGGGCAATCTCGGCCTGGAGTTGACAGCCGGCAGGTCCGCAGCCGTCGACCAGTCCTTCTACCCCGCCGGCTCGCTCGCCTTCCTGATCTCCCGCAAGCCTTCGATCTCCAGGGAAAACGGGGTGCAATGGGCGCCCCTGCACCGTTTTGTCCTGCTCCAGGATACCGGCTCGGCCATGCGCGGACCGGGAAAGGTCGACCTGTTCTGGGGCACCGGCCCGGCCGCGGGTTCGGAAGCGGGGCTGATGAAAGAGACGGGAGAACTCTTCCTGCTGCTTCTCAAGGAGCCGCCGCCCCCCGGCCCCCCCTCCATCTGCTCCGACATTGGCGAAGTCCCATGAAACGCGAAGCCTTGCGGTCTTTTGACCAGCGGGCGGCGCAATACGACGCCTGGTACGACAACAACCCTGCCTTTGCCATGGAGCTCGCCGCCCTGCGGGCCTCAACCATGGTCCTGCCCCGGCCCCGGCTTGAAATCGGCGTCGGATCGGGACGATTTGCCCGGGCCCTGCAGGTGGAGTTCGGTCTCGACGGCGCCTTTTCCCCCCTGCTGATCGCCGCCCGCCGGCACATCATGAGCGTGAACGGCATGGCCGAGCAGCTGCCGTTCCGTTCGCGGGCCATCGGCACGATCTACCTGCTTTTCACCTTCTGCTTTCTGGCCGAGCCCGGCCTCGTGCTGCGGGAGTGCTCGAGAATTCTCCTGCCCGGGGGCCGGCTGCTCATCGGCATGATCCCGGCCGGGTCCGCCTGGGGGAAACGGGCGGCCGAACGGGCGCGGCACAAGGATTCCTTCTACCACCACGCCCGTTTCCGCTCCATTGCCGAGACTGTGCACCTGCTGGAAACCGGCGGGTTCGGCGTACAGGAATCGTGGTCAACCCTGTTGCGGCCCCCGGACCACGACATCGTCCCTGAAGAGCCGGTACCAGGCGCCCTTGAGGATGCCGGTTTCTGCGTCCTGTTCAGCGGCCGGGAGGAGAAAAGGCCATGCGCGGACCGAACCTGATTACCCTGACCACCGATTTCGGCCTCGATGATCCCTTTGTCGGCCAGTTCAAGGGAGCAATCCTCAGCCGCAACATCAACGCCAGGATCGTTGACCTGACCCATGCCGTCGCCCCCCATGACATCCTCGGGGCGGCGATGATCATCAATGCCAGCTATCACTTTTTTCCGGCGGGAAGCGTCCATGTGGTGGTTGTCGACCCGGGGGTCGGCTCCCGGCGGATGATTGTCGCCCTGCGGGCCGACGAACACCTTTTCATTGCCCCGGATAACGGCGTCCTGACCCTCATCCTGCGCGACCGGAAAGTCCAGGCCCTGCATCGGGCCGCCAACCGGTCCCTCTTTCTGCCGCAGGTGAGCTCCACCTTTCACGGCCGCGACATCATGGCGCCCGTGGCCGCGGCCCTGGCCGGGGGCCTGGTCCTGGCCGAGGTGGGCCCGGAGATTTGCGTTGAACAGTGCCGCACCCTCGACATCCCCCGGGCGCACCACGAC